>JBKQQE010000223.1:0-8145 GCA_052326245.1 Xanthobacteraceae bacterium
CCGCGTAATGCGGCTCGACCCCCTTTCCCTGCCCATACAGTTCGACGCCCGCGACGCGCGGGCTGACGGCGGCCTTCGCCACGTCGAGATCAGCCGCGACCGGGTGGTGCTGCGGCGCGCCGTACGCGGCATGCGCATGGCGATCAATGTCCGCGTCCACGACTTTCTCGGCCTCGCGCTGCGCGCCGCCGAAGACGGCCATCTGCTGGTCCTCGTCCACCGCGACCCGTCGCTGTCCATTCCGCTCGTCACTTCCGGCGATCGCGCCGAGGTCGACCAGGCCGCGCAGCATTGGAGCGCGACGCTGGCGCTGTCGTTGATCGACGAGGACGCCATCGGCGCCGCTCAGCCGGCGCAGCGCCGGCGGCGGCACAACGTCATCAAATCGCGCCGGCCCAAGATCCTGATGCGGCGCCGCAACGGCGGCGCCGTCGACACCATGCCGGTCTACCGCGACGAGCGCGAGATCATCGCGCGGACTTGACGCGGCGAGGATGGAGGCGTTGCCGCGTCACATCTTCATGCCCGAATGCCCCGACCCCTTCATGTTCATGCCGTCGGAGCCCGGCTTGGCCGCGCCGTCAGGGCCCTGCGCGCCGACGCCCAGCACATCGAACGACAGCTTCACCGCGCCGGCTTTTTCAAACGTGAGCGTGACCGGCACCGACTGCCCCTGCTTCAAGGGTCCCTTGAGGTCGAGAAGCATCAGGTGATACCCGCCCGGCGACAGCGTCACGGTCTTGCCCGGCGGGATTGTCAGCCCGTCGTCCACCGGGCGCATCGTCATGACGCCGTTGGCCATGCTCATCTCGTGCATTTCCACCTTGCCAGCAACATCCGAGGCGCCGCCGAGCAGGCGGTCCGGCACGGTGCCCTTGTTCTCGATGGTGACGTAGCCGGCTCCGACCTTGGCGCCGCCGGGCGTCGCCCGGCTCCAGGGCTGCGTGATGACGAGGTCGCCGGCCTTGATGTCGTCGGCGCGCAGCGGCGTGGCGAGCGTCAGAACGAGGGCCGCGAGCGCCGCGGCGCGGATCAGGGACGTCATGATCTGTTCCTTTGTTGACTTGTGTTCAGGGCAAAGCCGCTGCGATTGCAGACCACGGCCAGAAGCTAGCGGCAGACCTTGATGTAGACGCAGATCTTCTTGAAGTTCTCCCACCGGCACTGCTTTTCCATCCGGCAGACCTTGCCCTTGGCATCATCCTGCTGCGCCGATGCGGGCCGGGATGCCGCGCCGTTCGCGATCGCCAGCACCGCGGCGACCACGGCCATCAAAACGATCTTCCTCATTGCAACCTCCTGCTTCAGTCGGGGTTCGTCGGTGACACTCACTTGCAGCTCGATGACGACACGCCGATCGCGATGCCGCGCGCGTCGCCGAGCAGGCAGCCGTCCTTCCAGACGCCGCGAAAGACGCCCTCAAGGCCGGTCATCGTCCCGGTTCCATTGGGTTTGCCGTCGCGAAATTCGCCCGCATAGCGCGCGGTTCGCAACGTCAGCGCGCCCTGCCCCTGCGGCTCGCCGCCGGCGAGTTCGCCGTCGTAGCGGCCGGAACTCCAGTCCTGGCTGCCGCGCCCCTGCTGGCGCCCCTCGTGCCATTCGCCTTCGTCGCGCTCATACGGCCTGCCGTCCTTGAGCCATTGCAGGCGGCCCGCGCCTTCCGCCAGGCCGTTTGCGCAAGGACCGGACCAGACAACGGATTCGCCGGGCCGCGGATGCGGATTCCACACCTTGCAGCCGCTTTGCGGATCGGCGACGAACTGGCCGGCAGGCGCGCTTTGGGCGCCGGCGGGCGTGAGCGCCGGCATCGCCAATGCCGCCGCGATGATCGCGGTTTGCGCCAACGTCCTGGCCTGCGGCTGTGGTTTGCGGTGCCTCGGCATGTGTTATTTGGCCAGCAGCGGCAGCACGACGTCGCGAAGCAATTGCTCGTCGACATCGATGAATTTTGCCCGTACGACCCCCTCACGGTCGATGACATAGGTCAGCGGAAAGCCTTGCGGCGGACCAAAGCCGTCGTCGGAAATATGATCGATGGTCGCCGTCGGGTAGGCGAGCGTGGCGCTGACCTTGCGCATTTTCGCGAAGTCCTGCGGGTGATCGGCGCTGA
Organism: Xanthobacteraceae bacterium; assembly: GCA_052326245.1. GTDB lineage: Bacteria > Pseudomonadota > Alphaproteobacteria > Rhizobiales > Xanthobacteraceae > Bradyrhizobium_A. The sequence goes on from JBKQQE010000223.1 coordinate 2,111, forward strand.
TTCCGACCACTTCCAGGCCGTCGTCGTGATGACGCTTGTAGAACGAATTGAGCAGCGGCAGTTCCTTGCGGCACGGCGCGCACCAGGTCGCCCAGTAATGCACCAGCACCACCTTGCCCTGAAGCTTGCGGAGGTCGAACGAGTCGCCGCTCAATTCGGTGAGCACCAGCGAAGGCGCGGCGGCGTCGATCGTTGCCGCGGCGAAGCCGGAGCCTGATGCTCCGGCACACAGCAGCCAGACAGTCAGAGCCAGCGATACGAATGTTGAACTGCGCATGGACGAACCACTGCCAATACCGTGCTTGCCGTTGCTGGAACTCCGGCGCGCCATTGCTCGGCGCGCCGGGGTTCCATCTTGTCAGAAATTGTAGCTCGACACCACTTTCAGAAGATAAGGCGCGACGAGCTGGCCGTCGGTGCCCGCGTTGTTGGCGGCATTGGCGCGGTAGTAGATCGGGATCTCGACATCGACGTAGAATTTCAGCACGCGGCTGTTGGCCTCGTCGACGACCTTGGTGAATTCGACGCCGGGCGAAATCATGATGCGGTCGAATCCGCTGTTGAGCGGATCGGAGCCGGTACCGGTGTCATGATCGCGGTGCGAGACAATGACCTGCGCGAGCGGCGTAATCTTGTCGAAGCCGAGCACATGGTACCAGTTATTGTAGACGATGCCGGCCGCGCCATCCACCTGATAGGCGGGATGATAGCTCTGCACGACGCCGGCATTGCCATCGAAGAATCCCTGGGGATCGGCGGCGGACTTGTACAGGAACGGCACCCGCGCCATGACGTTGGTGAAATATTGCCAGGCGTTGTCGCCGCTCAGCATGCCGCGGTGGAAGCCGCCGATCATCAGATCCGTGCTGCCTGATCCGATCTGGTTGTCGCGGTCGAACCCCGGCGCGGTATAGGTGCCGGTCGGCAGTTTCAGGCCGAACATGATGCCCGTCGACATGTCCTTGAAAAAGCCGCTGTACATCGCCATCAGTTCGACGTCGCCGAGGCTTCGCGAATCGAACGTGGCGATGCCGAGCGGCCCTCCTGTGTCGGTGGTCAGGCTGCGGCTGGTGTAGGGAAGGCGCGCCATCACGCCCCAGTCGCGGTTGAAATTGTAGCTGAAGCCGGCGCTGTACCAGCTGGTCTTGATCTCCTTGTCGGAGTTGAGCGCCGCCGGCGCCTTCGAACTCCCGATATAGTTGGTGTTCTGATCCGACGACCAGTACTCGAAGAAGACGCGGCCGCCGTGATCGTTTTCCTGCGGCAGCAGGCCGCCGCCGACGTCGAAGACGCTGCAGCCGCAGGCGCAGGCGCGCGCTGCGGTGGTGGTGAGGCCGAGCAGCGGCGCAGACGCCAAGAGCAGCGCGGCCAGCGAGCGCGTCAGCGCGGCGAAGCGCCCCCACAAGGGTCGAGCGCGCCGCGGCAGCTGGAGGGTATGCTGGGTGATCGACATGATGTCTCCAATCGCGCTCGAACGCGCGTGCCGGCGGGGCTGCGGGGCCCGGGCCTGGCGAGGGAAGGTTGAAATGGATGCGCGGAACATGGGCTCTTCCGCGCTCAGAACTTGTAGTTCAGGCCGAGACGCGCGGTCTGGATCACGAGGTTCGCCGAACCGTGCAGCGTGTTGGCGCCGCCGGCGGGGTCGGTAATGGCGCCCAGCGCACTGGTGGTCGGGAAGCTCACATAGATGTATTCGACCCGGAACGTCGTGTGCTCGGACCAGGCGTGCTCCCAGCCGGCTCCCGCGGCCCAGCCCACCAGCCCCTTCGACCCGCTTGCCAGACCGGTGCCGGGCGATACCACGGTCCCGCCCGCCGGAGTGTCGGCGTAGCTCTGGGCGTAGTTCACGCTGGTAAAGGCGACACCGCCGGTGAGATAGGCGAGATTGCGGTCCGCGGCGATGCCGATCCGCGGCCGGATCGTGGCGATGAAATTGGTGGTGGCCGACTGGTTGATCGTGAACGGCGTCACGCCATCGCTGAGCGTGTTGGTGCCGTTGCTGAGCCTGGAGTGGCCGTGGAAATAGTCGATGTCGCCTTCCAGACCATAGACGAGGTTGCTGGACTGCAGGTTGCAGCCCGCCTGACCGCCGCCGGCGAAGCCGGTTGAATTGGCCGAGCCGATGCCGGCCAAACCGACCACACCCGGGTCGGCGCCCACGAGATGCGTGCCGTTGTCGACCGTCGAACCGAAATCCGACGACGCCATTCCTGCCCCGGCATTGACGCCCGCGTAACAGCCGCTCCAGTTGTACACCGCCGGTGCGGCGGCCTTCACAGGCATGTCCGCGGCCTTCGCCTGTTCGGCCGGCAGCGCCGCGAGCACCACCGCGCCGAGCATCATGAGGCTGATGGCCGGGCCGCTGGCGGCGCGCGACAGCGCCGTAGAAACGAAACCCTCGGCGCCACGAGACCCTGTCGGTGTGCGGCTGGGGGCTGGTGAGAATCTATTGAGTATTGCAATCCCGAACATGGGAATGGCTCCGCAAAAATCGAATCAAGCCGCAACGGACTGTTCGAATGAAATGGACGACCTGACCGGCCGGGTGACGGAACGTGGGTCAGGAGGCCAGCGGCGGAGCGCGGGAGCTATAGGGAACGGGAGCGGCCGCGGCGACCGGGGTCTCGTCGCTGGCGCGATCGAGCCGGCGCGACGCCGTCGGCCACAGCACCACGGACGGCAAGGCGGTGGTGGGAACCACGAGCTTTGCGGCGTGAAGCAGCGCGCAAACGGAGCAGCAGCTGTTGAGGTCCTTGTCGCCCGGAAGCGAGGGATCGCCCCCGGAGGCCGCATCGGCGGCGGCCTCGGCGTGGGTGGCGCAGATTGCCGCGGTGACGGCGAAGGGGTCCTGCGCCTTCGTCTCGGCCGCCAGCACCGGCACCAGCATCTGAAACACCAGCCCAAAGGCCACCGTCCACGCCACAAAGGCGCGGAGCGCAGGACCTCTCAGCCGTGTCAGGATCGAATGCATCGCACTCTGCCGGAACCTGGGCGCGGTCGATCCGGACCGCCCGCGGGCAAATTAGCCCGCACCCCTAAAATAGCAACCGGTTTCACTGCGCCCGGTTGGGCGACTTGACGCCTTGATCCAGCGCAAGCGGCGTGCTCAACCGCGAGCATAGGTTTTCGGCTTCCCGATGGACCACGCGATGTTCGACCTCAATCCCGCCCTGATCCTGGCCGGCCTGCTGCTCGGCTTCTCGTCGAGCTTGCACTGCTTCGCGATGTGTTCGGGCATCGCCGCGAGCCTGCAGATGGCGGGAGCGAAGCGGGCGGGCGGCATGCGCGGCGCGCTGTCGACGGCGCTGGTGGTGAATTCGGGACGAATCAGCGGCTACATGGTCGCCGGCGCACTGGTCGGCGCGGCCGGATCCGGTGTGCTCGGGATGCTGGATCGCTCGCTCATGAATGCGGTGCTGCGCTGGGCGAGCGCGTTCGCGCTGGGCGCGATCGGGTTGTCGATGATCGGTCTGCTGCCGCTGCCGCCGGTGCTGTCGCGCGCCGGCGCAATCATCAGCGGCAGGATCACCGCGGTCGGCGGCGCGCTGCGGCTGCCGCCGTTGGCGGGGCTGTTTGTCGGCGGCACGGTGTGGGGTTTCTGCCCCTGCGCCATGGTCTACGGAACCCTGTTCTACGCCATGCTGGCGGGTTCCTGGTTCGGCGGCGCGCTGGTGATGCTCGCCTTCGGCCTCGGCACCCTGCCGGCGCTGCTGGCGTCGGGCCTCGGCTTCGCGACGCTGCGCCGCCGGGCGACCTCGGACCGCTGGCAGCCGGCGGTCGGCATTGCCCTCATTGCGCTCAGCCTCGCCAGCGTTGCGATCCCGCCGGCGACGTTCGCCGAATGGTGCCACTTCGGCTGAAGCTATTCGCGTGGCGCAGCAATGTCGGCCGGAAAGCGGGCCGCCGTCGCCTCGCACGGCAGGTCAAGCGCGTTGGCGAAATAGGACACGGACCGGTAGAACCCGCAGAGCTGGATGACCTCCAGGACCTGCGCGTCGGTGAAGTGACGCCTGAGGTCGTCGGCCTCCTGCCGGCTCCAGGTGGCGCGGTGATGCAAGGCATCGACGGCGGCGATCAGCGCCTGCTCCGCGCCGGACCAGCACGCGGCGTCGGCCGCACCCGCCGCCGTGGCCTTGACCTGTTCGTCGGTCAGCCTGGCGGGCGCGGCGAAGATCGCGACATGGACGCCCCATTCATATTCGCAGCCGGTGAGCGCGCAGGTGCGGTCGATCACGATCTCCCGCTCGCGCAGCGACAGCGGTCCGCGGTCGAGCAGGCTGCCGGCGCGGAATTTGCGCCAAGCGCGTTCGCTGGTGGCGATGGTCCGGAACAACAGCAGCGGCGGCACGCCCGGCGGCATGATCCGGTCGAAATCCTGCTGAACATCCGCGGCGTAGGGCGGCACCAGCGGCGCGATGCGTGACATCGGGGTCCCCTCTTGCTACAATTTACGTAGCGCAATGCTACGTAATCTGTAGCAAACCGCAAGAGGTGGCGATGAAGCGGAACCCGGACCAGCCAACACGCGGCGCGGCCAAGGCAACGGCCCCGGTTCGCGGATCGAAAACCGGCCGCCCGATCATGGCCCTGCTCGACCTGCTCGGTCGGCGCTGGACGTTGCGGATTGTCTGGGAAATGCGCGATGCGGCGCTGACGTCGCGCGCCCTGCGCGCCGCCTGCGACGATGCCTCGCCGACCATCATCCATGCCCGGCTGACCGAGCTGCGCGAGGCCGGCCTCGTGGAAACCACCGGCTCGGGTTACGGGCTCACCGCGATGGGGCAAGAGATGCTCCGCGTGGCGATGCCGCTCTATGCTTTCGCCGAGCGCTGGAGCAAACGCAACCGGCCGCCGGCCTAGCGCGTCGCCGTCAGGCCGCCTCGACGCGAAGAAAGGCGCCGTCCGCGGTCACGATCTTGACGCGGCTGCCCGCCGGGGCATCGGGTCCCGCCACGCGCCAGACGGTATCGCCGATCCGCACGGTGCCGGCGCCGTCGACGATCGGCTGCTCGAGGGTGAACACCCGCCCGACCAGCGCGTCGGCGCGACGGTTGAGGAACGGCTGGTCGGTCTCGTTGAGCTGGCTGCGTCCGAGACGGCGATACAGCGGCACCGCGGCGAGCGCGAAGGCCGCGAACGCCAGCAGCTGCGACTGCCACGACCACTGCACCACGAACGACAACAGCCCCACCAGCAGCGCCGCGAGGCCGAGCCAGAGCATGAAGACGCCCGGCGCCAGCATCTCGACGCCGACCAGGATCAGGCCGGCGATCAGCCAGTTCCAGTGACCCAGCGAGGTCAGGAGTTCGGTCATGGTCAGCCGCGCGGCGGTTCTGAGACAATGCCGGCATTGGGAACGGTGGTCGGCCGCCGCGCCGCCGCCGCGGCCGAGGCGGCGCTCTCGCCGAAGGTCGCCTTGGCGATCTCGCCGATGCCGGCGAGCGACGACAGAATGCCGGTGGCCTCGATCGGCAGCATGATCAGCTTCTGGTTCGGCGATTGCGCGATTTCGCCGAACGCCTTGATGTACTTGTCGGCGATGAAATAGTTCAGCGCCGCGACGTCGCCGGCGGCGATTGCGCTGGAGACCATCTGCGTCGCCTTGGCCTCGGCTTCGGCGGCACGCTCGCGCGCCTCGGCGTCGCGGAACGCGGCCTCCTTGCGGCCTTCGGCCTGCAGAATCTGCGCCTGCTTGGCGCCTTCGGCGCGCAGGATATCCGACTGGCGCTGGCCTTCGGCCTGCAGGATGTCGGCGCGCTTGACCCGCTCGGCTTTCATCTGGCGGCCCATGGCCTCGACCAGATCGGCGGGCGGCACGATGTCCTTGATCTCGATGCGGTTGACCTTCAGCCCCCAGGGCGAGACCGCGGCATCGACCACGCGCAGCAGGCGCTCGTTGATCTCGTCGCGGTGCGACAGCACCTGGTCGAGATCCATCGATCCCCTCACCGAGCGGATATTGGTCATGGTCAGGGTGACGATGGCCTGGTTGAGATTGGAAACCTCGTAGCTCGCCTTGGCGGCGTCGAACACCT
>JBKQQE010000224.1:0-12232 GCA_052326245.1 Xanthobacteraceae bacterium
GTCGAGCGCAAGCGACCGGGCGGCAGGGGCGGCATGTTCGGCGCAGAATCCGGCCAGCATCAGGCCAGAATGGGAACCCGCACCGCCACGCGGATCTGATCCGGCGCGATCCGGCAGCCATAGGCGATGGCCTCGACGCCGGCGCCGACGGCGCGGTCGAAGGCCCTGCCATAGGCCGGGTCGATATCCCGGGCCAGCGCAAAGCCCTTGGACGATCCGATCTGGATCACGTAGAGCATAACCGCGCGGTGGCCGGCCTGCACCATGGCCGCCAGCTCGTCGAGGTGACGGGCGCCGCGCGCGGTGACCGAATCCGGAAACTCGGCGAGCCCGGTGCGTCGCATCAGGTGCACGTTCTTGACCTCCACATAGCAGGACGACCGCCCCGGATCCTCGAGCAGGAAATCGACCCGCGACTGCCGGCCGAATTTGACCTCGCGGCGCGCCGTCGCGTAGCCGGCCAGCTCGGCGATGTCGCCGGCTTGCAGCGCTTCCGCGACCAGGGCGTTGGGCAGGCCGGTGTTGACGCCGACCAGCTCGGTGCCGGCGCCGAAATCCGCTTCCACCAGCTCCCAGGAGTAAGGCAGCTTGCGCGCCGGGTTGCTGGAACGGGAGAGCCAGATCCGCGCGCCGGGCGGCTGCAGCCCGGTCATCGCGCCCGGATTGGCCACATGAGCGGTGATGACGCTGCCGTCGGCGAGCTCCACGTCGGCGAGGAAGCGTTTGTAGCGCCGCAGCAGCGTCGCCGGAACGAGATCGCTTGCGAACTTCACCCCTCGTCGGCTCCGCTGCGTGGCTGCCCCGCAGCGCCGCCGGCCGCGCGGGCGGCGCTGAGGCGGACGTCGCGCGCCGGGACGGGAATACGGATGCCCTCGCGGCGGAAAGCGTCCCACAACGCCGTCAGAACCTCGCTCCTGACGTTGTCGGTGCCGGCGTCGATGTCGGGGACCCAGAACGTCAGGGTGAATTTCATGCCGTTGTCGCCGAACTCGGTGAGCAGGCAGCTGGGGGGCTGCCCGGTCATGACCCGCGGCGTCGACGCGGCGATGTCGGTCGCCAGCTTGCAGACCGCGCGCGGATCGGCGTCGTAGCTGGTGGCGAAATTGATCTTCGCCAGCGCGGTGCGGTCGGCATAAGTCCAGTTGACGACCTTCTGGGTGACGAGATCTTCGTTGGGGATCAGGAACTCGCGGCCGTCGCCGGCGGCGACCGAGATGTAGCGCGTGTTCATGCTGCTGATGCGGCCGAAGTAATCGCCCACCGTGATCAGGTCTCCGGGCTTCACCGACTTGTCCGTCAGCAGGATGATGCCGCTGATGAAGTTGGAGACGATCTTCTGCAGCCCGAGGCCGAGGCCAACGCCGACGGCGCCGGTGAAGATCGCCAGCGACGACATGTCGATGCCGACCGCCGCCATCACCACCATCACCGCCACCACGGTCAGCGCGAACCGCACGATCTTGGTCAGCAGCACCTGCAGCGAAGGCGTGAGGTCGCGCGAACCCTCGATCCGGGTCTCGAGGAAGCGGCTGACGAGGCCGGCCAGCCAGAGCGCGACGGCGAGAAACACCGTGGCCTTGATCGCCAGCAGCGGGGTCAGGCGAATGCCGCCCATGACGACGGCGACGGAATCCAGCGCGTCGATCACGGGGTCGAGCCAGCCGGCGATGCTGAGCGCGGCGACGGTCCACGCCGACACCGACACCAGCCACACCACCGTGTTGTTGCGGATCAGGCTGGCGACGAGCCGGATGACCAGCCACGCAATGGCCAGCCTGGCGGCGGTGGCCAGCAGGTAGGTGTGGTGCGGCGGCGCCAGCGCGATCATGGTCGCGCGCATGGCGATGGCGAGCAGGGCGAACACCACGGTGCCCGAACTCAGCGTCAGGCCGCGCGACAGCCGTCGCAGCGACGACGGCCAGGCGGCGCCGGCGGCGCTGTCGCTGCGCGACTTCACCGCCTCGGCCACCGCGAACGCGGCGACCGCCGCGGCCAGGATCAGGCCCACCTGGACATAGAACCACGGCGAGACGATCTCGGCGGCGACGGGTTGCAAGGCCGAGGTCAGCATGTCGCGGAACGCTGCGAGATCCATCATCGTGCGGTGTCGTCTCCAATCAGGCGGTGCTGGTGCCGCCAAGCCATGAGCTTGATATCATAGAGCAAGATGAGATCGAGTCATTTCCGGCGTCCTTCGAGACGCGGCCCGCGGCCAAGTGCACGCAGGCTGCGCAAACTTGCCTGCGTGGCCGCTGCTCGTGGTCTGATTCAACAAGCAGCCAATCGAATCAGGGCATTATTGATAAACTCGTCATGCGCGGGCTTGACCCGCGCATCCACTCTTTAGGGCCTCGCCTCGTTGCAAAGCGTGGATTGCATAGCAACGCGGCTCTCGCCGCGTTGCGTTATTCTTAAGTGCCGCAAGCCGGGTAGACCCGGCTTGCGGTGTCAAGCCCGGCAATGACGACAAAAAGCAATGTTCGCGTGATGCCAGAATGGCTTGAAAATGCGGGTCGCATTTTCCGTCAGACACTCAGGATGACGGATCGCGTCAACCGAAAATCATCAAGCCCTACAGATACCCCTCGCCTGCTTCCACGGCGAAGCGTCCGGGATCGCCTTCCCAGACGATCCGCCCATGCTCGATGACATAGACCCGATCGGCGTGAGGCAGCGCGAAGGTGACGTTCTGTTCGCCGAGCAGGACGGTGATCGAGGTGGTCTGGCGCAGGCGCTCCAGCGCCTTGGAAAGCTGCTCGAGAATCACCGGCGCCAGCCCCAGGGTCGGCTCATCGAGAATCAGGATCGTCGGCTGCATCATCAGCGCGCGGCCGATCGCGAGCATCTGCTGTTCGCCGCCGGAGAGGGTCTGGGCCATCTGCCCCTGGCGCTCCTTGAGGATCGGGAACAGCTCGAACAGCCACTCGAGCTGCCGGCCCCGCGCGTCCTCGCCCAGATGCTGTCCGCCGAGATCGAGATTTTCGCGGACCGACATTTCGCCGAACAGTTCGCGCGTCTCCGGGCAGTGCACGATGCCGCTGCGGGCAATCCGGGCCGGCGTCAGTTGCCGCAACGATGCGCCGGCGCGCGCGATGCGCCCGCCATAGGGCAACAGGCCGGAGATCGCGTTGAACAGCGTGGTCTTGCCGGCGCCGTTGAGGCCGACCACCGAGACGAATTCACCCTCGTGCACATGGATGGAAACGCCCTGCAACGCCTGCGCCTTGCCGTACTGGACGCTGACGTCTTCGACCTGCAGCAGCGGCACCTTGTCGCGGAAACTGGCTTCCGGGCGCGCCGAGGTTTCGATGGCGCCGCCGAGATAGACCCGGCGAACGGTCTCGTTGCGCATCACGTCGTCGGCTCGTCCGGTAACGATCTCCTCGCCGAGATACATGGCCAGCACCCGATCGACCAGCGCCGCGACGCTCTTGACATTGTGGTCGACCAGCAGCACGGCGCGCCCTTCGTCGCGGAAACTGCGGATCAGGTCGGAAAACACCGCGACTTCGGCCAGCGTCAGGCCCGCGAACGGCTCATCGACCAGCACCACCTTCGGATCGCGCGCGATCGCCTTGGCCAGTTCGAGCCGGCGCAGATCCGCGAACGGCAGCGTCGGCGGCCGCCGGTCCGTCACCGCGCCCAGGCCGACGCGTTCGGCGATGGTTCTCGCCCGATCGATCAGGGCGCGGTCGGCGAACAGCTTGAACAGGCTGTCCGGCAGCAATGCCACCATGATGTTTTCCAGCACCGTCTGGCGATTGAGCGGGCGCGAGTGCTGGAACACCATGCCGAAGCCCTGCCGCGCGATCCGGTGCGCGGGCAGTCCGGCGATATTGGCGCCGCGAAACAGCACGCTGCCCGAGGTCGGGCGTTCGATCCCCATGATCGACTTCATCGCCGTCGACTTGCCCGATCCGTTCGGGCCGATCAGGCCGAGAATCTCGCCGCCATAGAGTTCAAAGCTCAGGTTCTTGACCGCGGTGAGCCCGCCAAAGCGCTTGGTCAGGTTCTGCACTTCGAGCGTCGGTGCGCCGCTGGCGCTGGTCACTTTCACGACCGGCTCCCGCGTGTCAGGGCGTAGCCGAGGAAGCCGTTGGGAATGAACATGATGGCCAGCAATGCGACCGTCGAGACGATGAACGTGGCCAATTCGCCGGTCGGCCGCAGGAATTCGCCGGCGACGATGAGAAAGATCGCGCCGAGCGCGGCCCCAAGCACGGTTCGCCGCCCGCCGAGAACCGCGGCAACGATCACCTGGACGCCGACGGAGACGTCGACGACGGTTCCGACCGATGCGGTGCCGAAGTAGAACACCAGCAGCGCCCCGGACAGCCCCGAGAAGAACGCGCTGACGACGAAGGCCGCGAGCTTGTGCTTGACGATGTTGAAGCCGAGGGCGCCGGCCTGCACCGGATCCTGGCCGCTGGCCTGCAGGATCAGGCCGACCGGAGACTGCGCCAGCCCGTAGAGGATGACCGCGCTGAGCGCCATGAAGCCGAGCGCGATCCAGTAGTTGGTGCCGGCATCGATGGTGATCACATCGGGAATGGTGAGGCCGATTTCCCCGCCGGTCAGATCGGCGAACACGACGATGAAATTCTGCAGTATCAGCACGGCGACCAGGGTGGTGAGCCCGAAGTAAGGTCCGCGGACGCGCAGCGCGGGCAAGGCGAGCACCAGCCCCGCCAGCACGGAGGCCGCGGCTCCCGCGACAATGCACAGGTAGACCGAAAGCCCGTACTGGTTGTCGAGGATCCCGGCGGTGTAGGCCCCGACCCCGATCAGGAAGGTGGGACCGAAATTGACCTCGCCGGCAAAACCGAACAGCAGGTCCCAGGCCATCGCGAACACGCCGAAGTAATAGGCGACCGTGAGCAGGCCGAGCACGTAGCCGGAGACGTAGAGCGGCAACGTCGCGGCGAGAACGACCACGCCGAGGCCAATCCACAACAGCCGCGATCTGAAGAAATCCGCCATGCTCAGCGCCTCCCGAGCAGGCCTTGCGGCCGGATATACATCACGGCGACAAGCAGCAGCAGCGCCGGAATGGTCCGATAGGCCGGCGAAACCAGGTACGCCGTCACGGTCTCCAGGTATCCGACGACGAGCGCGGCGATCAGCGATCCCGACACGCTGCCCAGCCCGCCGAGCACGACGATCGAGAAAGCGCTCGCCGTCAGCGGGCCGACGCTGTAGGAGCTGACGCCAAGAAACATGCCGAGCAGAACGCCGGCAATGCCGGCGAGCACGCCATAGATGCTCCAGACCACGACGTAGACGCTGGTCAGCTCGTAGCCGAGCAAGGTGACGCCGCGCGGATTCATCGAGGCCGCGAGCACGACCTTGCCGGTCCGGGTCCGGTTGACCAGCAGCCAGAGCAGCGCGATGACGAAACAGCAGACCACCGCGGTGAAGATCTCGTTGCTCGGCGTCCGCACGCCAAAGATGCTGACCACGCCTTCGACGATCGGCAGCACCGTCTTGGCATTGTTGGTGAAGAAATAGGCGATCAGTTCCTGGATCATGATCCCCCACAGCAGGGTCCCGGTGAGGACGAAGATTTCCTTTTCCTCATGGGGGATCTTGGACGAACGCTGGATCGGCTGGACGATCGCAAAATAGGTGATGATGGAGGTGACCAGCGCCGCCGCAACCCCGATCACGGCGCCGACATAGGTGCCGGTGTGCGCCAGGCTCGCGGCGGCCCAGGCCGCCACCGCCGCCAGCACCATGATCGCGCCGTGGGACAGGTTGAGGACCCCGGAGACCCCGAAGATCAGCGTGAATCCGGTGGCGCCAAGCGCGTACAGCGCGCTGATGGCGAAGCCGTCGATCAGGATTTGCAGGGCAAGCATCAGGGACCGCTACGGCAGCACGCACCGTCGATGGAGGGAAAAACAGCCCGGCGCTTCCTGGATTGTCATCCGAAGGACGCCGGGCGAAGCATCAATTGGTGGTCAATTTGATGAAGCTCGGAAACTTGAGCTGGCCCTTGGCGATGTCCTTGGGCCAGACCCCGAGCTGTCGCCCATCCTGCCACTGCAGCATCAGCCCGGTGATCAGGCCTTTGCCGTATTTGATCGAATGGGTGAACTGGTCGTCCTTGCCGTAGAACTGGGTGCGGCCGATGGTGCCGACCCAGTCGGTCTTTTCCAGCGCCTCGACCAGCTTGTCGGCGTCGGTCGAGCCGGCGCGCTTGATCGCGTCGGCGATGTAGTAGACCTCGTCGTAGGCGGGGTAGCCGGCATAGGACGGGTAGTTGCCGAATCTCGCCTTGAACCCTTCGGCGAAGGGCACGGACTTCGGCGTCACGGCGACGCCCGGACCGGACACGCCCTGGTAAATCACGCCGTCCGAGGCATTGTTGGTGTCCTTGCCGAAGGTGCTGTTGGTCGCCTGCGAGGCGATGCCCAGCATCGGGATCGGCACCTGCTGGTTCTTCCATTGCACGGTGGGCTGCACCCCGACATGGGAGATGCCGGTGATGATCACATCGGGCTTGGACGCCTCGATCTTGTTGAAGATCGGCGTGAAATCGGTGGTGTCGGGCGAGAAGCGGATATGATCGAGAACCTGCAGCCCGATCTTCGGCAGGCATTCCTCGTAGCCGACGTCGAGCGGCTTGGTCCAGGCGGCGTCCTCGCTCATGATGACCGCCGTCTTCATCTTCTTGTCGTCGACCAGCAGTTCCTTCGCGGCGTCGCAGACCGACAGCGCCAGCGCCGCCGAGGTCAGATAGCCGTGGAAGGTGTATTTGTTCTTCTCGTAGTCCCGGTGGACGGCAAGGCTGATCTCGTTCGACGCCGCGCCCGGCGTGACGAACGGCGTTTTCAGGCGCGATGCCCAGGGCTCCAGCGCGAGCACGACCTCGCTGATGTAGCTGGCAATGACGACGCTGACCTTGTCCTCGTTGACGGCGCGCTGAAACGCCCGCACCGAGTCCGCCGACGAGCTGTGGTTGTCGTAGGTGACGATCTCGATCTTGCGGCCGTCGACGCCGCCCGCCGCGTTGATCTCGTCGGCGGCCATTTGCGCGGCCTGCGGGATCGACGCGCCGGCGATCGCCTGCGCTTCCGCGATCACGCCGATCCTGATCGGGTCGGCCGCCACCGCGCGTTCCGGCGCCACGATCGACGTGCCAAGCGAAAGTCCGAGAACCGTCGCATTAAGAACGGCCGCACCGAGAACCGATCGCACTGCCACCCCGTGATGGCGAGACCCTGACGCGCTCATGACCATTTCCTCACAATTTCTTTCTTTGCGTTCTTTTTCGTTCTTTGCGTTCTTCTCAAGGCGTGTTGACCGCCTTTCGTCGGCGCAGTTTAGCTGCGCCATCGATGCCGGCAAGGCGCAACCGGCGGCAAATCGTTCACGATGACGAGCAGCCGGCCAGGTTCTCGCCTTGGTCTTTCGTCGATGCGGGAAACAGAACGCACGCATCCCGCCCGCGTGCCGGGCACATCTTCTTGCGCTGCAACATCGAACGCGGTGAAAGCCCTGCGCCCCGACCGGTAACGCCGGAGCGTGATCGTCCCGGAACGAAAGGCGCGCGCTACGGCGCCACGCGGACGTCAAGCAGGGCGGGCGCGCGGCTCTGCGTGACGTGGTCGATCGCCCGGCGCAACGCCGCGGGCAGCTCGCCGCCCTTCGTCACCTGCTGCGCATAGGCCCGGCTCGCCTCGGCGACCTTGGTGAAGTCGGGAGACGGATCGAGCGAAATCAGCGGCATCTTGTTGGTCTTCGAGGCAAAGCCGTGGGGATAGACGTCGAGCACCGACTTTCGGACCGCCCCCCATTCGGAGTTGTTCACGATCACGATCAGGATCGGCAGGCCGAGCGCTTCGGCGATCTGGTGACAGGCGACCGGATTGCTGAACATATAGGATCCATCGCCCATGGTGGCGACGACGAGCCGCGCCGGATTTGCCAGCTGCATTCCCAAGGCGCAGGGGAAAGACCATCCCAAGCCTCCGGAATGGGGCTCCTGGTACCAGGCATCGTGCGCGTGCAGCGCCAGCGGCTCCAGCGGACAACCGAGTTCGGACAGCACCGTGGCGTCACGGCCCGCGATGGCCTGCGACAGGCAGAGGCCGACCCACTCCTTGGTCATCAGATCCCCCTCGCCGCGCTCGGCCTGGGTACGCACCGCCGCGCGCCGGGCGGCATGCGCCTCGCTCACCCTGGCGCGGCGGGCATCTCGCAGCTCCGTGGTCTGCGCGAGATGGCGCTGCAGCCGGCTTGCCAGTTCGGCGATGATGTCGGCGGTCTCCCCGACCAGCGAGATATCGGCGCGGAAATTGCGAACCGGAAACCGCGCATAGAGCGGGTCCTGACCGATCTGGATGACCTTGCAGCCATCGGCGAGCTTGTGCACCTCGGGCGACCATGGCGCGATGCAATCCAGCACCAGCACCAGATCGGCGTCTTGCAACCAGGGCGCGGGGTCGGTGCCGACCGACATCGGGTGATCCGAGGCGATCGCCAGCTGAATGGCCCAGTACTGCGAAACCGGAATTCCCCACGCCAGCGCCAGTTCGGCCAGCGCGTCGAACCCCGCGGCGGACCCCGCGCCGCGCTGGGCGATGATCAGGGGGCGTTCGGCCGCGGCAAGCAGCCCCGCCGTCTCGTCAAGCGTCGCGGGCCGCGGAAAGGCAATCGCGGGGGCCATGCGCGGCGGCGCATCGAGGTCATCGGCCGGGCACGGCTCGCACAGCACCTCGCGCGGCAGGCTCAGATAGACCGGTCCCTTCGGCGTCGAGCATGCGATGGCATGGGCGCGATCGATGATATCGACGGCCTGCTCGGGAAATCTCAGCTCGTAGTCCCATTTGCAGGATTCCCGGACCAGCGCCGTCTGGTCGCGCATCTCCTGGCCCCACCCGATCGGGACGGTGCGCGATCCCAGGCGCCCCTGTTCCGTGACCGGGGTCCTTCCTGAGAACAGGATCACGGGCACCTGCTCGGTCGCGGCGTTGATGGCGCCAATGGCGCAGTTCGCCAGCCCGACATTGGTGTGCGCCATCACGGCCTGGGCCCGGCCGCTGGCCAGATAATAGCCGTGCGCCATTCCCATGGCGGCATTCTCGTGCGGGATCACGATCGCCCGCGGCAGCGCGATGTCCTTGGCCATCGCTTCCGAGAGTCCCTCGATGATCGGAGGGAAATCGGTCCCGGAATTGGCGAAGATGTAGTCCACGCCGAGAGCCTTCAGGCGGGCAAGCACCGCTCCCCCCGCCGTGATCGTCGACGGTGCGGCATCGGCCGTGGTCGCGCTGTTGGTGTTGTCGGTCTTTGCCATGATGGACTATCCGAGCCTGCGTGGAGGGAGCGAGGAGCGCGAAGGCGACGGCGAAGCTAGGCAGCCCTTGCGCGCGCGGCTTTGCCGCGCAGGCGCACGGCCGGGCTTGGCCTGGGCTTACGGCGCGGCAAGGTGTCGGGCTGCCCGAGCGCCTCGGCGATGCGACGCAGCAGCATGATCAGGAACTCCTTGTCCTTGCCGACGATCGCATCAAGCCGGGCATCATGCGCCCTGGCGATCACCCGCAGCTTCTTCAGCATCGCCTCGCCGGCCGCGGTCAGCCGCACGCTGTAGCTGCGCTGGTCGCCCGGCGTGTGCCGGCGCGCGATGAACCCCCGGGCGCTCAGACCCTTCAGGGTCGATGACAGGGTCGACCGGTCGCGACCGCACAACCGGCTCAACTCCGTCGGCGTCAGACCGGGATTGTCCGAAAGGATCGTCAGGATCGTGTACCACCCGGGTTTGAGGTCGGACTTTCCGGCGCCTTGCCGGATCGCCTGAAACGACGCCTCCTGGGCCAGGCGCAGGTGGTATCCGATCAGGCTGGCAAGAGCCGCGGGCACAGAGGTCTCGCCGCCAGCCGGGGTCGATTTCCTCGCGGTCGCTCGGTTGCGTGTGCGTTCAGCCAATTGACGATGTCCCCTTCGAGTACGCCTCCGCCCGTGATCACGGCGGCCCGCAGGCTTATCAAAACCGCCCGGCCGGCACAAGATACTTTGATGTCAAAGCAGTTTCCCGAGGCCTGCGCCGCGGCCGCTTTCAATTCACGACGCGCGACTTTGCGCCCGCGACGCCGCCGCCCGGTCGCCGGAGATCCACATCTTGCGATCCGCCACCGCATTGTGGAACTGGTCGAGCACGATGTTGAAGGCGGACAGCGTATCCTCGTCCACCGCGCCGTTCTCGAAGCAGGTCAGGGTGTCCTTGAGCACGTCGTCGGCTTCCCGCTGCATCCGGTTGAGGTCCTCGATCGAATCGCAATCGCGCGCGGCCGTGATCATCGCCAGCATGCGGCCGCGCAGCTCGCTGTTGCGCGTCCGGTCGTCGCGTCGCATGTAGCTTCGGAACCAGGCGCCGGCGGAAGCAAGGCCCGATACCGCCATCAGTCCCAGCCACATGAAGTCGCTGTAGCGCTCGAGGAAGGTTCGTTCCGTGCCGTCGATATAGGCGGCGGCGCCGGGATGGGCGGGGATCACGGCCGCCTTGTCGGTATCGGGAACCTGGATGTCGGCGACCCCGGGAAACTGCGACTGCAGGGAATGCCGGATCGCGAACAGCTGTTTCGTGAACGCCGTCACCGTCGGGTCAGAGAGCTGCTTGCGCCCCACGATGAGATGGTTCACCGACAGCGTGGTCACGTCGTCGTCGGGGCGCTGCGGCGTCGCGCCCAGCGCGCCCGCTGCGATCTCGGCCGATTCATAGACCGGGTGCTTTCGCGCGATGATCTCGGCCGCGCCGATCGGCAGGAAGGTCGGTGAGCTGCCTGCCCGCGTGGTGGCATTGATCGCGTCAGCCGTGATCTTGCTGTCGACGGGACCGACGGCGAGAAACGCGTCGACCTTCTGGTTCCGCAAGGCGTCGCCGGCTTCCGTGGTTTCGAATTGCACGATCCCGACCTTGTCGGGATCCACGCCGGACTCCGTGAGGATGAGTTTCAGGAGCTCGACATTGGCGGCCGTCTTGCCGATCACGCCGACGCGCCGCCCGGACAGGTCCGCGATCTTGGCGATCGCGGATTCCTTCTTTTGACCCTTCACCGTGACGTTTGGAACCCAGATCACGACCACGTTCTTGCGAAACACCGCGACCGAAAGCGCGTTGTTGGGAAGATTGCGGTCGGCGCGAACCACGGCGAGGTCGGCCTGCTGGCTGCCGATGGCGGCCGCGCTCTGCTCGGCCCCCTCCGTCACCTGAACCTTTAGACGGACATAGTGGCGTTCCCGGGTGAACGCCTGGGCGACATCCTGGATCACCTTGACGTCCTGGCTGCCGGGCGGACCAACCGCAATCCGCAGTGTGGCGGGGCGCCAGCTGAAGAACACATATCCCGTGAGCGCGATCGCAAACACGACAACGCTGCAGGCGATCACGATCAGGCTGAAGCGTTTCATCGAACCCTACCCATTCACCTGAGCCGGACCTTCAGGCCGAAGTCGGAAGATCGGAATCCGAAGGCCGCCGCACCGGAATTGCGCGCAGATTTGCAGCTCATGCCAGAGACGGCCAAGCGGGGCGAGATCGCGACCGCTGCCGCCAACCGGCGAGCCGGGCAACCGGAACCATTCTACACTGCATCAGCCGCCAGACCGGGTCCAGCATCCGTTCGGCCGCTCGTGGTCCGATTCTAAAATTCGCATCCCGTCGCGGCCCCTGCTCCGCGCCAGGAAAAGCATGCTCTCGGCGCCGAACTGCGGGTGAAAAATGACCAGGATCGGCGCCAAATATGGATTTCTGTGTTCTTGAACCCGGCGCGATCTGGCGCAATTTACGCCCCATGGCAAATCCCGGCGCAACCAGCCCTCGGCGCGGCGAACAGCGGAAGATCCGGTATGGCGCGATGGCGTTCTGGGTCGTCGTTGCCGCGCTGATGATCGCCCGCGTGCTGTTGCTCGACGTCAGCAAAATTCGTCCCGGGCAGGGATCGGCGTTGTCGTCGATTCCCACGGCCGGCACGTCCACAGCCGCTCGCCGCGAAACCCTCTAAGTCGCGAAGTCTCGCCGCGCCTCGATCCGGCCGTTAACGCCGCGTCACGCCCGTTCCCCACGCGTGGGTCTCGGACCGGCCGATCGATCAGGGCCGATTCACCACATTCGGCGACGTCGCGTGCCCGATCAGGCGATTTCTGCGATATCTGGTGCCCCGATTGGAGGTACTTCATGCTCAGCAAGAATTACGCTGACCCTGCCTTCCGTCAGCCGAGCGGCCGCGAG
>JBKQQE010000225.1:0-2662 GCA_052326245.1 Xanthobacteraceae bacterium
AGTTCAGGAGCAGTCCGCGCTTCAAGCCCGTGGCATGCAGGTAGGAAAGCACTTGCGCCGTGGCGACCTCGGGCAGTTTGGAAAGGGACTTCACGTCCACAACCTGGCTAATTCATGCTTGTCTTGCGTTTTGCCAAGTGTCCCGTGGGCACGTTTGCGCGAACCTAGGGCTTTTCGACCGGAAATTTGGTTAGCAAACCGTGAATCTACCCCATCTTGCTTGTCTTTAAGGGTTTTGAGCGAATAATTGGGCCGGACTTCTTGATTGTCTTCATCAGCGTACCACCGCTTGCGGGCAGGTTATGCGCCTGGCGGTGGGCGCACAGAGACTTGCCGCGTCCATGCGGAGGGTGGACCCAAGTCGTGTGGCTGTCCAAGCAAACGAATTTTCTGACCAAAGGATCGTCTCATGCTAAAACTCAAGACAACCGTGGCCGCCTGCCTGGCTTTATCGGCGATCGGCGGCATTATCGCTTGCTCATCGCAGTTGGCCATGTCGGGCGGCGGCGACACCAAGCCCAGTTCCAGCCCCTGCGGGGCCCAAACGACCGCCCCCGCGGCCGCGCCCGCGCCAACAGCATCCGCGCCGCTGCCTTCGGCAAACCAGCTTGCCCAGGCCGGCGCGGCGGCCCCGGCGACCGGTCCGGCCGCCAGCGGCAAGAAGCCGAATATCATCGTCATCATGGGCGACGACATCGGCATCTGGAACATCGGGGCCTACAGCCGCGGCATGATGGCCGGCAAGACGCCGCACCTCGACAAGCTCGCCAAGGAGGGAATGCTGTTCACCGACTACTACGCCGAGGCGAGTTGCACAGCGGGCCGGGCGAACTTCATCACCGGCGAATTGCCCATCCGCACGGGCATGACCTCGGTCGGCCAGGCCGGCGCCAAGATCGGCATCCCGGCGGAAGCATGCACGATCGCCACCGCGCTGAAGCCTCTGGGCTACGCCACCGGCCAGTTCGGCAAGAACCACCTCGGCGACCTCAACGAGTTCCTGCCCACCGTCCACGGCTTCGACGAGTTCTTCGGTTACCTGTATCACCTCGACGCCATGGAGGACCCCGCGCACCCCGCCTACCCGCAGGAGTTGTTGAATGTCGTCGGCCCGCGCAACATGGTCCATTCCTGGGCAACCGACGTGGACGACCCGACCGAGATGCCGCGCTAGGGCAAGATCGGCAAGCAGAAGATCGAGGACGCCGGCACGCTCTATCCCAAGCGGATGGAGACCGTCGACGACGAGATTCTCGACCTCTCGCTCAAGTTCATGGACAAGGCGAAGGCCGCCGACAAGCCGTTCTTCGTCTGGCTCAACCCGACGCGCATGCACGTCACCACGCACCTCTCCCCGAAGTATGAGGCGATGCGCAACTCCGAGAATGGCTGGTCCATTCAGGAAGCCGGCATGGCGCAGCTCGACGACATCGTCGGCTCGGTCATGAAGTATCTCAAGGACAGCGGCCTTGATGACAACACGATCGTTGTGTTCACTTCGGACAACGGCACCGAAACCTTCACCTGGCCCGATGGCGGACTGACGCCGTTCGCACAGTGCAAAGGGACGGTCATGGAGGGCGGTTTCCGCGTGCCGTGCATCCTGCGCTGGCCCGGCCGCGTCCCGGCGAACTCGGTTCAGAACGGCATCTTCTCCGGCCTGGACTGGTTCCCCACCTTCCTTGCCGCTGCCGGCAACCCGAGCATCACCAAACAGTTGCTGAAAGGCGTGACCCTCGGCGACCGGACTTACAAGAACCACCTGGACGGCTACAACCAGATGGACTGTATCACCGGCAAGGGGCCGTCCGCGCGTCACGAAATTTTCTACTTCGCCGAGAGCAACCTGGGCGCGGTGCGGATTGACGACTTCAAGTACCGGTTCATTGACCAGCCCGGCGGCTGGCTGGGCGTCAAGGGACACCCCGACGTGCCCGCCCTGACCAACCTTCGCCTCGATCCGTTCGAGCGCGCCGGCTGGCCGGAAAACGGGGTCAAGAACGGATCCGTGAAGTACTTCGACTGGTTCCTCTACGAATTCTGGCGATTCGTGTTCGTCCAGCAACAGGTGGGCAAGCTGGCCCAAACGGCCCTTGAATATCCGCCCATGCAAAGGGGCGCGAGTTTCAACCTCGATGCCCTGAAAGCGGAGCTGGCGAAGAAGATGGAAGAGGCGCAGAAACACACCACCGGCGATTAAACACCGCGAAGGGGAATAATGCGACGGCCGGAGCGAGCGCCCCGAACGCCGGGGCGCTCGTTTCCTTGGCACTGGCCGATTGTCTTGCAACGCATCCGCACCGTGAAATATGGATCACGCATCGTCCGAGAACCCGCAGCCGGAGCCGCCGCCGAAGCGACATTCGGGGCGGAAGTGTCTGTTGGCGCTCATCGCCGGCGTCCTTGGGTTATATCTGCTGATGGCATACGCCATCGTGCCGGCCGGCTGGAGGCGCTACGCACACCGTCACCCCGCGTTGGACGACGTTCCCGGCATCACGTGTACTGCCGCCGGCATCCCCGGCGACCCGCTCAACGTGGCCCTGGTCGGCACGGAGTCCGCGGTCAAGACCATCATGCTGGCCGCCAAGTGGTATTCGGCCAACCCGCTCGGTCTTCGCAGCGATCTTAAGATCGCGGCCGACACGGTGCTGAAGCGGCC
>JBKQQE010000226.1:0-2756 GCA_052326245.1 Xanthobacteraceae bacterium
CCCTGCCCTACATGCAAGGCTCGCTGTCGACGACGCAGGATCAGATCAACTGGGTGTTGACCTCCTACATCGTCGCCGCCGCGATCATGACCTCGCCACTCGGCTGGATGGCGACCCGGTTCGGGCGCAAGAAGCTGTTCATCGTCTGCACCGCCGGGTTCACGGCCGCCTCGATGCTGTGCGGAATTGCGCTTTCGATCGAGCAGATGGACGCCTACCGGCTGCTGCAGGGGGTGTTCGGCGCCGCGCTGGTGCCACTGAGCCAGGCGGTGATGCTCGACATCTTTCCGCCCGCGCGGCGCGGCTCGGCGATGGCGATCTGGGGCATGGGCGTGATGCTGGGGCCGATCATGGGCCCGACGCTTGGCGGCTGGCTGACCGACTCCTATTCCTGGCGCTGGGTGTTTTTCGTCAACCTGCCGTTCGGGATCCTCACCACCGTCGGCCTTGCGATCTTCATGAGCGAAACCCCGACGCGGCGCGACGTCCCCTTCTCCTGGTTCGGCTTCTTGAGCCTCTCCCTCGGCATCGGGTCCCTGCAGATGATGCTCGACCGCGGCGAGCAGTTCGGCTGGTTCGATTCGACCGAAATCATCGTCGAGGCGATCCTCGCCGTCGTCGGTTTCTATTTCTTTCTCGCCGACTGCTTCACCTCGCACCGGCCGTTCATCACCGTGCGCATCTTCCGCGACTGGAACTTCTCGATCGCCCTCGTTTTCATGTTCCTGATCGGCGTCATCCTCTTGACGACGATGGCGCTGGTGACGCCGTTCATCCAGAATCTGCTCGGCTATCCCGTCCTCTCCAGCGGCTATCTCCTGGGCATGCGCGGCATCGGCACCTTTTTCGCGATGATGGCGGTCGGCCGCCTGCTCGGCAAATACGACGCGCGCATCCTGATCTTCTTCGGCCTGACGCTCGCGACGGCGTCCCTTTGGGTGATGGTGGGCTGGAACACCGACGTCTCGGCGCGGACCATCGCCATCGACGGCGTCGCGCAGGGCGTCGGCCTCGGCTTCGTCTTCGTGCCGCTCAACACGATCGCCTTCGCCACGCTGCCCGCGGCGATGCGCACCGAGGGGGCGGCGCTGTGGACGCTGATCCGCAACATCGGCTCCTCGGTCGGCATTTCCGTCTTCATCGCGCAGTTGACCAACATGATCGCGACCTTCCACAGCCAGCTCGTCGAGCACGTCACGCCGTTCAACGACGCCATGCGGCTGCCCGACGCCATGGCGCTCGCCGGCCACTCCTTGAGCAACCTCGCGATGCTCGACGGCCTCGTCACCCAGCAGGCGGCGACCATGGCCTATTCCAACGACTTCCTGCTGATGACCTTCGTCTCGCTCGCCGCCTTTCCATTGCTGGCGCTGATCCGCTCGACCAGGGCCGCCCCGGCCGCCAAGCCGAGCGAGGCCGCCGCGGCGATGGAGTGATACGGTTTCCGGCTGATTGACTCGACGGGATTTGGATTCCCGTCGGAGTCATCTGCTGGTAGATAGAACGGCCATGAATCGCGGGAGGCGGGCATGGCTCACGTTGCCGGTCATCTGAGCGTTGCGGCGTTGGAGGAGCGGTACGAGGCGTGCGAGGACGTGACGTCTTCGCGGCATTTCCAGACGATCTGGCTATTGGCGAAAGGTCACTCGACCGGCGAGGTGGCGGCGATGACCTCGTTTGGCCAGCGTTGGATCGAACAGCTGGTGGAGCGCTACAACGCGCTCGGGCCTTCGGCGATGGGCGATCTGCGTCGAGGCAACGGCGCGGCGGCGAAGGTTCTGAGGCCGGAACTCTTGGCGCGTCTGCGCCTACGTTTGGCCGAACCGCCGCCCGACTGCGGGGTTTGGACGAGCGGCAAGGTCGCGCGCTGGATGGCGGGCGAACTGGGGCTGGCCTCGCTGGCGCCGCAGCGCGGCTGGGAGGCGTTGCGGGCGATCGGCTGGTCGATCCAGAAACCGCGGCCGCGCAACCCGAAAGCGGCGACGCCCGCGGAGCAAGAGACCTTCAAAAAAAACTCGCCGAAGTCGTCGCCGAGGAAGCGGCGCGCCATCCCAACACGCCGATCGAAGCCTTCGCGACCGACGAACACCGGCTCGGTCTGAAACCGGTGACCCGTCGGGTCTGGGCGCCGGTCGGCGAGCGGCCGATCGCGCACGGCCACCATCGCTTCGAATGGCTCTACGTGACGACGTTCGTTTCTCCGGCCACCGGCGAAAGCTTCTGGTACGTCTCGAACGGCGTCTCCAAGCCGTTCTTCGAGGCGCTGTTGCAGCTGTTCGCCGAGGAAGCCGGCGCCGGGCGCGAGCGGCGCATCGTGCTGATGCTCGACAACGCCGGTTGGCACGGCGAAGCCGGCCTCGCCGTGCCGGATGGTCTGCGCCTCGTCTTCCAGCCCGCCTACACCCCGGAAGTGCAGCCGGCCGAAACGCTGTGGACGCTGGTCGACGAGCCGGTCGTCAACAAGCACATTCCCACTCTCGAAGCCCTCGACGAAATCCTCTCCATGCGATGCGCCGAACTCGCCACCGACCGCGAAAAGATAAGGGGCCAGGCTGGCTTCCACTGGTGGCCGAAAATCGCCAACCCGAGGTGATTACGCGGAAACCGTATGAGTTCTCATTCGCTTTCGCGCACCTTGATGCATGAAAACGCGCTGGGCGTCAGCGCTTGTTTTCAGGAGAGGCTGCGAAGGAGCGAAGCGCGCATCCGCGTCGTTCAGTGGGACCCGCCACCGCTGATGAGGAGGAGATCGAAAA
>JBKQQE010000227.1:0-5664 GCA_052326245.1 Xanthobacteraceae bacterium
CTGCCTTCGCGCCGGCCGAGCGGCCGGTGCTGGCGCGAATGCTGGCCCGTGGCCTGAACGCGCCCGCAACCTCCAGCGTCGGCCGGCTGTTCGACGCCGTCGCAGCCGTCCTCGATCTGTGCCAGAAGGCGAGCTTCGAGGGCGAGGCGGCAATGGCCGTCGAGTTCGCAGCCGAACAAGCGACAGCGGCGGAGCCGCTGCCGCCGATCATTGTCTCCGACGGTGTCGGCCCCCTGATCGCCGACTGGCGGCCAATGCTGGCGGCGATGGTCGAGGCGCGCCGCGGCGGCGTCTCCGCCGAATCCCTGGCAGCCTCGTTCCACGACGCGCTGGCGGAAGCCATTGTCGTCGTCGCGCGGCGTGTCGGGATCGGCCGCGTGGTGCTCACGGGCGGTTGCTTCCAGAACGGGCGGCTTGCCGAGGCGGCCATCGATCGCCTGAGGGTTGCCGGCTTCCAGCCCCATTGGCATCAACGCGTGCCTCCCAATGATGGCGGCCTTGCGCTGGGCCAGGCCGCGTTTGCCTGCCGACCACTCATCGAGGAGGAAGGCTGATGTGCCTCGCCGTTCCCGGGCAGCTTCTCAGCATCGAAGGCGACGATCCGCTCGTCCGGCAGGGGCGGGTCAGCTTTGCCGGCCTCGTCAAGTCGGTGAACCTCGCCTATGTGCCGGAGGCGAAAGTCGGCAATTATGTGCTCGTCCATGCCGGCTTCGCCATCACCGTGATTGACGAGGCGGATGCGCTCAGGACGCTCGCCTATCTGGCCGAGTTCGAGCCGGAGGACCTGACATGAAATACGTCGACGAATTCCGCGACCCGGAGGTGGCGCGCCGTACGGCCGAGGCCATTGCCCGCATCACCACGCGGCCCTGGACACTGATGGAAATCTGCGGTGGCCAAACCCATTCGATCGTTCGCCACGGCATCGATCGGATGCTTCCCGAAGGTATTAGCCTTCTCCACGGCCCGGGCTGCCCGGTCTGCGTTACGCCGGCCGCGACGATCGATGCGGCGATCGCGATCGCCGGGCAGCCCGGCGTGATCTTCTGCTCCTTTGGCGACATGCTGCGGGTGCCGGGCGAGAGCGGTAGCCTCAATGCGGCCAAGGCGAGCGGCGCCGACATCCGCATGGTCTATTCGCCGCTCGACGCGCTTGCCATCGCCCGCAGCCATCCGGACCGGAAGGTCGTCTTCTTCGCGATCGGCTTTGAGACCACGGCGCCAACGACCGCGATGGCCGTGCTGCAGGCCGAGCGCGAGGAACTCGGTAATTTCTCGATCCTGGTTTCTCACGTCCTCGTGCCGCCGGCGATCGAGGCGCTCCTGGGCGATCGGGCCAACGGCGTTCAGGGAATCCTCGCCGCCGGCCATGTCTGTACGGTGATGGGTTTTCGGGAATACGAGCCGATCGCACGGCATTTTCGAGTCCCGATCGTCGTGACCGGTTTCGAACCGCTGGACCTGCTGCAGGGCGTCTATCTCTGCATACGGCAACTGGAAGAGGGGCGCAGCGAGGTCGAGAATCAGTACAGTCGCATGGTTCGTCGTGACGGCAATCGGCCAGCCCAGGACGCGCTCGCCCGTGTCTTCGTCGTCAGGCCGCAGCGTTGGCGCGGCTTGGGCGAGATTCCGGCGAGCGGGCTGGGGTTCGCGCCGCCTTACGAGCGCTTCGACGCGCAGCAGCGCTTCCCCGGCATCGTCGTCGCTCCGGAACGCGTTGGCGACTGCATCAGCGGCATGGTCCTGCGGGGCCTGAAGAAGCCCGGCGAGTGCCCGGCCTTCGGCACGCGCTGCACCCCCGAGCATCCGCTTGGCGCGACGATGGTATCGTCGGAGGGCGCCTGTGCGGCCTATTACCGCTATCGCCGGCCGGCGATGGCCGCGAGGAGGGCATCATGACGCAGACGCCAATCGACCTTGGCTGCCCGATCGGACCCGCGGCAGGCGACCGCATCGAGCTTGCCCATGGCGGGGGCGGTCTGATGACACACCGCCTGATCGAAGACCTGTTCCGCCCTGCCTTCGCGCAATCACCCGACGACCTGACCCATGATGGCGCGATTCTCGACATCGCCGGTACGCGGCTCGCTTTCACGACGGACAGCTACGTGGTGCGGCCGCTGTTCTTCCCGGGGGGCGATATCGGCTCGCTCGCCGTCAACGGCACAGTCAACGATCTCGCCATGTGCGGAGCCCAACCGCTCTATCTGAGCGTCGGGCTGATCATCGAGGATGGCTTCGCGATGGGCGATCTGCGCCGCGTCGTGGCGTCGATCCGCGAGGCTGCGGTTGCCGCCGGCGTGCGGATTGTCACCGGCGATACCAAGGTCGTCGAACATGGCAAGGGCGATGGTCTTTACGTCAACACCTCTGGCGTCGGGCTGCTCCTGACGCCGCAGCCGATCCTGCCTCAGCGCGTCCAGCCCGGGGACGTCGTCATCCTCAGCGGCGATATCGGCCGCCACGGCATCGCCGTCATGGCGATCCGCGAGGGGCTTGGTTTCGAGACGACGATCTCGAGCGACTGCGCCGCGCTGGCGGCGCCGGTCTACGAACTGCTGTCGTCCGGCATCGATGTCCATTGCCTGCGCGACCTGACGCGGGGCGGCCTTGCCACGGCGCTCATCGAGATCGCCGAGGCGGGCAAGGTCGTCATCCGGCTTGAGGATAGCGTGATCCCAGTGTCCAACCCGGTCCGGGGGGCATGCGAAATCCTGGGGCTTGATCCGCTTTATGTGGCTAATGAGGGGCGGTTCGTTGCGTTCGTGCCGATGGAATCTGCCGGCCGGGCCGTAGCTATTCTGCAGCGTCACGGCAAGGATGCGACGGTGATCGGACGCGTAGAAGCCTTGGCGAGCTGCGGCGAGGTCCAGCTCCAGACCATTGGTGGCAGCCGGAGCCTGGACATGCTGACGGGCGAGCAGTTACCGCGCATCTGCTGAGCCGAACCGAAGGTGACCCGACAGCGAAACCCGGCCTCCCGGGCCGAATTCACCGAAGGCGAAAATGCCTTCCTTGATCGACGATCGGACAAGTTTCTGTGAACATTTGCATGATGCCTCGACATTGCACCTACGCCCGCAGAGGAATCGCCAAGTCTGGCTGAGATCAACAACATATCGGGAGCGTGTGAGACGCCCCGTAAGGTGGCTGGATCGCGTTGGAGCTTCCGCGTCGGTAACGTTGATCCAAATCGTGTCACTCCCGAAATGGAGCCACTAGTTAATAGTTTTCGGGTGGAGGCATTCCATGTCTGTCTCGGAAAAAACCACGGCGCCCACGGCAACCGCTCCCATTCCACTTACCCTGCCGGTTCAACGTGAATCGAAGGTCGCTTCTATCGGCACGGCGAAGGCCGGGCATGCCCTTTCTAAAACTGACCAAGAAGCGTCGACCGAGGTCGGAGGAGGGCGCGATTCTTATGCCGCAACGGCGCTGGCGGATATTGTCGACCGCTCGTTGCATGCCGCGGCGTCGCGCTTCACGATGGGGTTGTCTCCGGCGGCGCTTACCAAAGCCTATCTTGATTGGGCAACACACCTTACCTTTTCGCCCGGCAGGCATTTTCTGCTCATCGACAAGGCCGTCAGGAAAGCGGTCCGCCTTTCCAACTTTGCGCGTCGATGTGCGATAGAGGGTGGCAATGCTGAATGCTGAGCCGCTGCCGCAAGACCGCCGGTTCAGCGGTGACGATTGGCAGAAGTGGCCGTACAACCTGATGTATCAGGGCTTTCTTCTCAATCAACAATGGTGGCACAACGCCACGACTGGAATACGTGGCGTAACCAAACAGCATGAGAACATGGTGGAATTCATGTCGCGCCAGATGCTCGACATGTTCTCACCGTCGAACTTCCTGCTGACAAATCCAGAAATCATGAAGCGCACCGTCGGCAGCGGTGGCATGAATTTGGTGAGCGGATTCCAGAACCTCGTCGAGGACTGGGAACGTACGATAAGCGGTAAGAAACCGATGGGGGCCGAGAAGTTCCTGCCCGGTCGCGATGTCGCGGTGACCCCGGGCAAGGTGATTTTTCGGAACCGATTGATCGAGCTCATCCAATATTCGCCAACCACCGACAAGGTTCGGCCGGAGCCCGTGCTGATTGTTCCGGCCTGGATCCGCTGTTGTCGCCGGCCTCCCCATGCGAGAATTGCAGACGCGCGAGCCCCCGGCGTGGCGGGCGCGGTTGAACCGGGAGGGCGGCATCTTGCATCCTGACGAACCGACGGACGGCGTCGTGGTGGACGACCTCATGGTGCTGCTGCCGGCACTGCTGCGGTCGATCG
Source organism: Xanthobacteraceae bacterium (assembly GCA_052326245.1). Taxonomy (GTDB): domain Bacteria; phylum Pseudomonadota; class Alphaproteobacteria; order Rhizobiales; family Xanthobacteraceae; genus Bradyrhizobium_A. The sequence continues at coordinate 4,291 of JBKQQE010000227.1, forward strand.
ACGCGCTGCGCTTCGTCTCCCGCTATTTGAATCCTCCGGAGCTTGCCGCCATCATGCAGGCGATCGGCGCCCCGGACCAGGAGTTGCGGGCCGCCCGCGCGCCGCTGGCGCAGTGGCCCGACAAACTGGTCGATATCCGCGCGCAACTGGAAGGCGCCAGCGACTCCACGATCGCCGCGTTTGCCGAATTGCGCGAGGCCCCGGCCCAGGGCCCGGATCTCCGGGGCGTGTTTCGCGCGCTGCGCCACGCCGCGCGCGCGCAGGAAGCGCTGTACCCTTTCGCCGCGAAATTTCCGCCGGTCAGCGCCTTCTTCCTCGATCCCGCCATGAAGGATGACGCGGAGCTGCAGGCGGCGCTCACCGAGGCGCCGCGGAGCGGTGAGACCGGCATCATCCACGTCGACAACGCGCTCGGCAGCCGCGGCGGCTTCTCGCTCTATGTTCCTGAGAATTACCGGCCGGATCGGGCCTGGCCGCTGGTGATGGCGCTGCATGGCGGTAGCGGCAACGGCCGGAATTTTCTCTGGAGCTGGCTGCGCGACGCCCGCAGCCAGGGAGCGATCCTGGTCACGCCGACGGCGACCGGTCCCACCTGGGCGCTGATGGGCGACGACAACGACACGCCCAATCTCAACCGCATTCTCGACTATATCCGCCAGCGCTGGAGCGTCGATCCCGGCCGCCTGCTGCTGACCGGGATGAGCGATGGCGGCACCTTCTGCTACGTGAGTGGACTGCAGACAAGTTCGCCCTTCACCCACCTCGCCCCGATCGCGGCGTCGTTCCATCCGCTGCTGGCCGCGGTGGCGGACGCGGAACGGCTCCGCGGGCTGCCGATCTATCTGGTGCATGGGCGTCTCGACTGGATGTTCCCGGTGGAAGTGGCGCGGCAGGCCCGCGCGGCGCTGGCGGGCGCCGGCGTCACCGTGACCTATCGCGAGATCGAGGACCTCAGCCACTGCTATCCGCTCGAGCAGAACGCGGCGATCCTGCGATGGCTGCGGGCGGAATGAGCTGATCCGGGCGAGAGATTGACAGCATTGAAACGCGCACTGCCCTGGCTGTTTGGCTTGGCCCTGGTGCTGGTCGCCGCGGGCTACGCGGCGTACGTGTTCACGCCATGGCCGGAAGCCCTGCTCATTCGCCGGGCCTTCGATCGCGGCGGGATCGAGACGGCGCGGGCGCTGGGAAAACATGTGCCCGCCGGCGTCGCCGCCATCCTCGACGCCCGTTACGATGTGAACGATCGCGACGCGCTGCTCGACGTATTCTATCCGGGCGATACGAGCGCGGGCGAGGGGCTGCCGACCATCGTCTGGATCCACGGCGGCGCGTTCCTGTCGGGCAGCAAGGACCACATCGCGCCCTACCTGA
>JBKQQE010000228.1:0-5170 GCA_052326245.1 Xanthobacteraceae bacterium
CCCCCAACTGGTCGGCCAAGGCCGAGTACCAGTACTACAACTTCGGCAACACCAGCTTCACGACCCCGGTGTCCAACGTCGCCTTCAACCGCGACGTCAACACCGTCAAGCTCGGCGTCAACTACCGTTTCAACTGGGGCGGCCCGGTCGTCGCCAAGTACTGAGACAAGTACTGAGACCAGCACCGAGGCTCCACGACTGCCTCGGTCCAGCACTCCCGAAAGCCCGGCCTCACCGCCGGGCTTTCTGCTGTTCAAATGCCGGTCTCGCCCTTGCCGGCGCGGACCGGCCCGACCACATAGGAGCAAAGCCCAACCCTGCTTGCGATCTGCGGCGACCGTATTGGATGCGGCCGATGTTCATGATATGTTCCGGGGACAACTCATCCGGCCGAGTCGACCCCGCCTTACTGCACGGGTCGCCACGTGTACGATAGCGCAATGCAAACGCCGGCTGCCGTGGCCTTCCGGAACCGGGCGCAGGCGGCGAATGACTCCACCCCGGGTTTCGGCGATGTGACGTCCGGTCCATCGTGGAAGCCGCGCACCGACAACCCCCATTGCGCGCAGGCGCATCCGGAAGCCCACGATGGATGAAGTTCTCAAGGCCAGTCGAAGACAAGCCGCGGCGGCCAACCGTGGCATCAGCATTCGCGGCGCGCGCGAGCACAATCTCAAGAACGTCAACATCGACATTCCGCGCGACAGGCTGGTGGTGCTGACCGGATTGTCGGGCTCGGGCAAGTCGTCGCTCGCCTTCGACACGATCTACGCCGAAGGCCAGCGCCGCTACGTCGAGTCGCTGTCGGCCTATGCGCGCCAGTTCCTGGAGATGATGCAGAAGCCGGACGTCGACCAGATCGACGGCCTGTCGCCCGCGATTTCCATCGAACAGAAGACGACGTCGAAGAACCCGCGTTCGACGGTCGGCACCGTCACCGAAATCTACGACTACATGCGGCTGTTGTGGGCGCGCGTCGGCGTGCCCTACTCGCCGGCCACGGGTCTGCCGATCGAAAGCCAGACCATCTCGCAGATGGTGGACCGGGTGCTGGCGCTGCCCGAAGGCACGCGGCTCTATCTGCTGGCGCCGGTGGTGCGCGGCCGCAAGGGCGAGTACCGCAAGGAGCTGGCCGACTATCTCAAGAAGGGCTTCCAGCGCGTCAAGATCGACGGGACGTTCCACGAGCTCGCGGAGGCGCCGGTCCTCGACAAGAAATTCCCCCACGATATCGACGTGGTCGTCGATCGCATCGTGGTGCGTCCCGACATCAGCCAGCGCCTGGCGGAATCGTTCGAGACCGCGCTCAAGCTTGCCGAGGGGCTCGCAGTGATCGAATTCGCCGACCCGCCAGCCGGCCAGGACAGCGCGAAAAAGCCGGAGAAGTCCGACAAGAAGACCGCGAAAATCCACGACAAGAGCGGCCCCGAGCGGCTGATCTTCTCGGAGAAATTCGTCTGTCCGGTGTCCGGCTTCACCATTCCCGAAATCGAGCCGCGGCTGTTCTCGTTCAACAATCCCTATGGCGCCTGCCCAGAATGCGGTGGTCTCGGCGTCGAGCAGCATATCGACGCCGAACTGGTGATTCCGGACAAGGAGCTGACCTTGCGCAAGGGCGCGATCGCGCCCTGGGCCAAGTCCTCGTCGCCCTACTACGTGCAGACGCTGCAGGCGCTGGGCAAGTTCTACAAATTCACCCTCGACACCAAATGGAAGGACCTGTCGAAGAAGACCCAGACCGCGATCCTCTACGGCTCGGGCGAGGACGAGATCAAGTTCTCCTACGAGGACGGCGTGCGCTCCTACGACACCAAGAAGCCGTTCGAGGGTGTCGTGACCAACATCGAGCGCCGTTTTCGCGAGACCGAGAGCGAGTGGGCGCGCGAGGAGCTCGGCAAGTATTTCAGCGACGTGCCGTGCGCGGGCTGCCACGGCCACCGGCTGAAGCCGGAGGCGCTCTGCGTCAAGATCGGCGGCAAGCACATCGGCGAGATCTCCGAACTGTCGGTGAAGGGCGCCGGAGAATGGTTCGCGGCGGTGCCGTCGGTGCTGACCGCCCAGCAGAACGAAATCGCGGTCCGCATCCTGAAGGAGATCCGCGAGCGGCTGAGCTTCCTGATCGACGTCGGCCTCAACTACCTGACGCTGGCGCGCGCCTCCGGCACGCTGTCGGGCGGCGAAAGCCAGCGCATCCGCCTCGCCTCGCAGATCGGCTCCGGCCTCACCGGCGTGCTCTACGTGCTCGACGAGCCGTCGATCGGCCTGCATCAGCGCGACAATGCCCGGCTGCTGGAAACCCTGAAGCGGCTGCGCGATCTCGGCAACACCGTGATCGTCGTCGAACACGACGAGGACGCCATTCGCCATGCCGACTACGTGGTGGATGTCGGCCCGGGCGCCGGCATCCACGGCGGCTCGATCGTGGCCAAGGGAACGCCGGCGGAGGTGATGGCCGACCCCAATTCGCTCACCGGCAAATATCTCACCGGCGAGATGGCGGTGGAGATTCCGGAGCGTAAGCCGCCCAATCATCGCCGCACGCTCAAAGTGGTCAACGCCCGCGGCAACAACCTGAAAAACGTCTCCGCGGAGATTCCGCTCGGGCTTTTCACCTGCGTCACCGGCGTCTCCGGCGGCGGCAAGTCGACGCTGCTGATCGACACCCTGTACAAGGCGATCGCCCGCAAGCTCAACAACGCCAGCGACGCGCCGGCCCCGCATGACCGCATCGAAGGTCTCGAGCACATCGACAAGATCATCGAGATCGACCAGTCGCCGATCGGCCGCACGCCGCGCTCCAATCCGGCAACCTATACCGGGGCCTTCACGCCGATCCGGGAATGGTTCGCGGGACTGCCGGAAGCCAAGGCGCGCGGCTACGAGCCGGGCCGCTTCTCGTTCAACGTCAAGGGCGGCCGTTGCGAAGCCTGTCAGGGCGACGGCGTCATCAAGATCGAGATGCACTTTCTCCCCGACGTCTACGTCACCTGCGACACCTGCAAGGGCAAACGCTACAACCGCGAGACGCTCGAGGTGCTGTTCAAGGGCAAGTCGATCGCCGACGTGCTCGACATGACCGTCGAGGAAGCCGCCGAGTTCTTCAAGGCGGTGCCGCGCGTGCGCGACACCTTCAAGACCCTGCACCGAGTCGGTCTCGACTACATCCATGTCGGCCAGCAGGCGACCACGCTGTCCGGCGGCGAGGCGCAGCGCGTCAAGCTGGCCAAGGAAATGTCGAAGCGGGCCACCGGGCGCACGCTCTATATCCTCGACGAGCCGACCACCGGCCTGCACTTCCACGACGTCGCCAAGCTGCTCGAGGTGCTGCACGAGCTGGTGAGCCAGGGCAATACGGTGGTGGTGATCGAACACAATCTCGAGGTCATCAAGACCGCCGACTGGGTGATCGATCTCGGCCCCGAGGGCGGCGACGGCGGCGGCGAAATCGTCGCCTGGGGACCTCCGGAAGACATCGTCAAGGCGCCCCGCAGCCATACCGGCAAGTTCCTCGCGCCGGTGCTGGCCAAGACCCGGCACCCGCGCAAGCGCAGCGCCGGAGAGGCGGCGGAATAGCGCGCGGACGGCGGGGTTGGACGTGGCGGCGCGGCGTAACGTGGATCGCCGCGGCGATGGTGAGGCAGCAGGTGCGAGTGGGTCCCGGATCACGGCGGTCGAGGCGCGGCGCCGCGCTGGCGGCAGCGTTGCTCACTCTCGCCCCGGCGGCGATGGCGGAAGACTGCGGCTTTCGCACCCCGCCGGATATTTCGGTCGAGAAGGAATTGATGATCACCGATCTTTCGGTGGTCAACGACGCGCGCGCCGAGGCGGCCGACGGTGTCTGGTCGTTCAGCCATCTGGTGCAGTCGATGGCGGCGGACCGCGGCGCGGGAAGCCGCCTCGTCAAGGACTGGCTGCGGAGCTGGGAGACGTCGCGGACCGTCAACGGCTTCGCGCTTGAGCCGCGCGCCGCGCTCGGCGCGGCGGTCACGCGGTCCTGGATGGCGCGGGACGGTGCGACGTCGGAAGACGACTGGATGCCGGATCTCGCCCATGCGCCGTTTCGCCTGCTTGCGATCGTCTATCGCCCCGATCTCGGCATCATCGGCGCGGATGGCGCGATCGCCAGCGCCGGCGAGGCGCGATTTGTCTTCACCGCACTCGACGTCGGCACTGGCGCGGGCGTCGACGGCGCCCCGCCGCTGCCCTTCACGGTGATCCTTGAATACACGTTGCCGGCGCGCGACCGCGACCAGGTCCGCGCCTGGGCGGAGCGCTGGCACCGGCTCGGCCGCCTGCCATTCGGCCCCGGCTACAACGCCGCGCTGCAGGAGATTACCGACCGCTTCGACCGCCCGACCGACGGCAATCCGGCGCCGCGGCTGCGCACCAATGACGGGTTAAGCATGCCCTGGCAGTTTCGCGAATTCCATTTCGATGCGGCGGCCGGACTGTTTGCCAACGCCCCCGTGACCAACACCCCGCATCTCAGCCTGATCGGCCACGACACCGAATTGTCGGCACAGATCAACGCACACCCCGGAGAGGATATCCCGCTTCGCTTCATCGGCGGCAGTTCGGAGATTCCTGATACCGCGTTCCGCTGGCCGCCCATGGCGACCGCGAACAACGTGGTGCGGCACACCTTCGCGATGCTCACCTGCAATGGCTGCCATAGTGGCGAAACCGGCCGCAAGGCGGACGAGACGGTCGCCGGCAAGCCCGGCGGCTTTCGTCACCTCGGCGGCCGCATGCGCAACGAGCGGGCGACCCTGTCGGAGTTCCTGACCGGCAATCCGACGGTGGTGACCGATCCGAACGGCAAGCTGCTGCTGTTCTGCGATCTCAAGCTGCGGCAAAAGGCGATGTCCGAAGCACTGCATGCGGCTGAGGCCACGAAGACGTCGCCCCACCCGCCCGATTTGTCCGTCGCGCGCGGGCGTCGCGAACGGACCGACTAACCACGCGCTTGCTTCGCTGCAATTGCTTCATTGCAATGTCGACGCGGCATCATCACATTGAGCGGACGACATCGGATGGGCAAAGCGGCAATGATGGCGGATTTCGATCCTGCCTTGAAGGGCGTGTCCAACAACCTGGTGCGGCAACGCTTCGAGCTCGATCTCGGCGGCGCGATCGCCTTCGCCAGCTATCGCCTGGCGCCCGGCACGGT
>JBKQQE010000229.1:0-5314 GCA_052326245.1 Xanthobacteraceae bacterium
GGATGGCGGCGGTGGCGGGGGTGCGAGGGGGGTGGCGGGCCGGGACCAGCACGCTAGCTAATTCAACTTGCTCGTCATGCCCGCGCTTGTCGCGGGCATCCACGCCTTTGCAGCATAGTGGCCAAGAAAGACGTGGATGGCCGGGCCAAGCCCGGCCATGACGGAATTGTGGGCCCAGTGAGTTGGGAAAGACCCTAGTCTTGCAGCTGGCGCTTCAACAGTTCGACCTCGTCGGCCAGCGTGTTGTCCTTGCTGACCAGCGCCTCGATCTTGCGGACCGCGTGCAGCACCGTGGTGTGGTCGCGGCCTCCGAACCGGCGGCCGATTTCCGGCAGCGACCGCAGCGTCAGGGTCTTGGCCAGGTACATCGCCACCTGGCGCGGCCGTACCACATTGGCGGTGCGGCGCGACGACAACAGGTCGGAGCGGCTGACATTGTACTGCCGCGCCACCACCCGCTGGATGTCCTCGATCTTGACCCGCTTCGGCTCCTGCGGCCGGATCAGGTCGCGCACCTCGCGCTCCGCCATCTCCAGCGTCACCGGCTGGGCGTTGAGCTTGCTGTGGGCCAAGAGCCGGTTCACCGCGCCCTCGAGATCGCGGCCGTTATGGGTGATCGCCTTGGCGAGATATTCCAGCACCGGCAGCGGCACGTCGAAGCCCGCGTGATGGGTCCGCGCCGCGGCGACGCGCGACTTGAGAATATCGAGCCGCAACTCCTCGCCGAGCGTGCCCATCTCCACCACCAGACCGCCGGCAAGCCGCGAGCGCACCCGCTCGTCCAGCGTCTCGAGATCGGACGGCGGCCGGTCGGCGGCAATCACCACCTGGCGCCCGGCGTCGATCAGGGCGTTCAGGGTATGGCAGAACTCGGCCTGGGTGGATTTGCCCTGCAGGAACTGCAGGTCATCGATCACCAGCACGTCGATACCGCGCAGCGCTTCCTTGAAGGCCAGCGCAGTCTGCGATTTCAGCGCCGCGACGAAGCCGTACATGAACTTCTCGACCGTCAGATACAGCACCTTGCGCTCGCCGCCGGCGTTGCCCGCCCAGGTGACGGCCTGCAGCAGATGGGTTTTGCCCAGCCCCACGCCGGCGTGGATGTAGAGCGGATTGAACATCACCGAATCGCCGCGCCGGCCCTCGGCGACCTGGCGGGCGGCGGCGTGCGCCAGCGTGTTGGAGCGGCCGAGCACGAAGGAATCGAAGGTCAGCCGCGGGTCGAGCGGAGACCCGCCCAGCGCTTCATGGTTCGCCGACACCGGCAGCAGCGCGGCGCCGCGCTGCTCGGTCGCCGGTACCGCGGCGCGGTCGGCCCGGCGCTCGTCGCCCGCGGCCTTGCCGTCCTTGACCGGCGCGGCGCAGCGCATGGCCGAGCGCACGGTCAGATCGATGCGGTGGACCTCCGGCAGTTCGGCCTGCCAGCAGGACAGCACGCGATCGGCGTAGTGTGCCTGGATCCAGCTCTTGAGAAAACGCGTCGGCACCGACATGTGCACGCTTTCGCCCTGCACGCTCTCGAGGTCCATGCGAGCAAACCAGCTCGAATAGACGTCTTCGCCGACGGTGGAGCGCAGCCTGCCTTGGACCCGGGCCCAACGATCATGTTCCATGCTTGCCATTGACTTCAAACTTCTCTGATTGAGTTGCGTAATTGCTCGAGCTGTGAACAGCGCCGCGCCGCGGCGATCGACTGACCTCGGGGCAGGGCTCGCGTTCCGTCGCAGGCACGGCTCCGCATTCGGCGTCATCGACGCCGTCGGCGATTCCCGGTGCTGATGATGGAAAGGAGACTGCCCGCGAGGTCAGGCGGTACTGGGGCCGGACCTCAAGCGGAGATTGGCGTGACACCGCATCCCGGTCCGGGGCATCCGGCCGGCCGACGACGAATTGCCCGCCATCGCCGCCGCGGAAAACGGCAGCAAGGCGTACAGTTCGATCTGGCGTTGCGCGGGATGAAAGACCGTGGCTGATGCAAGTGTCATAGATACCCCCCACTCGCCGCGCCGGTGACGCGCGACAAGCTATTTCCTTGATGGTTGCGTGTGCCGAATTCGTTCTTGAAGTTCCCGACCCCACGGGCTGCTGTGATCAGCCGCCGGACCGGACCAAGTTTTTTTGACGCCGCGTTACTAAGAGCTTTTTGAGCCTTTTGAGCCTTCCAAGCCCTTCACAGTCTCGTTCTGCTTCCGCCGCCGCCTGTTCCGGTCACATACGCAGTTTCTTCTTGTCGCGCCGGGAGCATGCTCCGCGGCGCGCGAGAAATCTTGGCGCACGACTCCGTTCTCATATCGCTATGAGCGAACCGGCTGTCGCTTGGGAAACCTCGCTTACGCGCTCACCATCACTAGTTTGCGCGTAGCCTGTGGGTCTTAGATCGCGCTGATCTGAAGAGCCGTGGGCGCCGCGAGTTCTTTAGAGATACACGATGCCACATTTGCCGCAACGAAATGATTCCGCATCAAGGGGACTCTTCGGCAGGCGGCGCCGCCGCGTTTGTCGCCTACGCCAAAGGTTGGATGCTCAAGGTTTTGAATCTCCGCACGGATTCGACCACGCCGCGCGCCGTCACATTGACCAGGGCTGCATAAAAAAAATTCACAAATTCTTCACCATTGGTCCGGGCGCGTTTGCGTTTTCAAACTGCCGTCCTTCGCTTTGTCGATAAGTGGTTAGTGACTCGCGTTTTTTCGTGATCACTTTTTACGGGTAGCCCCGTGTCACAAAGCAGCACGAGATGCGCAGTCGACTTGAAAATCCGAAACGCGGTGCTAGCCGACTCCCAGCGTTGCGGCGCTGCTGCGCGACACGCGCGCGATCCAGCGCGAGTGCATGCACCTGCGCCGCACTGCAATGAGAATAAGAAAAATATAAAGAGAATGCATTCCGCACCGTTCGCGGCGCGCGCGACGCGTTTGGCGCGCTAAGCGCGCCAAAAACACAACTCGAGCAGTGAAAGACGAGCAAGGTGCCGAAACGGCACGGGCGCAACGCCAACGGCACGGCGCAAAGAAAAAGCCCGGCAGTGCCGGGCTTGCGGTGGTGGGCAGTGCTGCGCGCGCTGTTACTTGGCGAGCTTGGCAATCTGATGGGTGAGACGTGAAACCTTGCGGCTCGCATTGTTCTTGTGAACGATGTTGCGCTGCGCTGCACGCATCAGCTCCGGCTCGGCGCTCTTCAGCGCGACGAGGGCGGCCTCGCGATCACCCTTTTCGATCGCGAGTTCGACCAGGCGAACCGAATTGCGCACCCGTGTCCGACGCGACTTGTTGACGGCGGTGCGGCGGGCAATCTTGCGCGTCGCCTTCTTGGCGGAAGTGGTATTGGCCATACTCAAGATCCTGCGGCAGCGACTCAGCGAGGGAGCCGGTCCGGTTAGTGTCGCCCGCCAAATCGGCGCGCGACGTCTGATGGAAAAATCGGTGTTCTCGACGGGCCCTGACCCGGCATCAGCCGGATGACGGAAGCGCCAAAAGAACAGCGGCGGCAGGGTGAACCTGCCGCCATTTGGCCGTCTTATACTGGCCAGGGTCCGGATCGTCAACGCCAAGCATGGCGGCCGTTTCGGCAATTTCCGGGCGATTTCGCGGGCGGGCCGGGCTGAAAAGTGCCTGGACGCCAGCCAGCCGGTTGAATTCGGGCCGCCCTGCCGGTATTGGGCAAACTAGTGGTCCGATCTGGGTGCTACGGTATCAGCTTGCGCGGTCCGTGCTGTCGAAACATTGGGCAGCTCGGCGCGCCGTATAAAATGTGTGCGCCGGCGCTGGGCGGCGCGAGGGGTGATTGATCATGATCCGCGGGTTTTTCCGCCTGCTCGGGCTGCTGCTGCTGGCCGGGGGCTTTATTTTTCTAGTCTACGACGGCGCGCGCTCGATCGCCGATCAGACCCTGCGGATCACGCGCCTCGGCGAGTTCTGGAATGACGTCAATCAGGCCAGCCAGCAGTCCTTTCACATGACGGTCGAGGGAATTTCGCCCTGGCTGTGGAATAGCGTGGCGAAGGCGGCGCTCAACCAGCCGACCTGGGCGGTGCTTGGCGTGCTCGGCATCGTGCTGATGCTGCTGTTTCGTCCGAAGCGCCGCGTCATCGGCTACGGCCGCGACTGAGACCCGCACGGCTCTGACGCCGGCGGCCCGGCACCTTATATAGAAGGCTCCATACAGAAGGCTCCGCCATCAGGAGCTCCCGCAGGAGGTGATCCATGCTGTTCTCGCGCAAGCCGATGGAACTGCCGACCGCAGCCAATGCCCTGCCGGGTCGGGCAAGCCCGATCCCGACGGCCTCCCATCATTACGTCAACGGCCACAAGCTGCACGGACCCTACCCGCCCGGCCTGCAGCAGGCGGTGTTCGGAATGGGCTGTTTCTGGGGGGCCGAGCGCAAGTTCTGGGAGCTCGGCGACGCCGTCTTCGTCACCGCCGTCGGCTATGCCGGCGGCGCCACGCCCAACCCCACCTATGAAGAGACCTGTTCGGGGCGCACCGGCCATACCGAGGCGGTGCTGGTGGTGTTCGATCCGCAAAAGCTTTCATACGCAGCGCTGTTGAAGACGTTCTGGGAAAACCACGACCCGACCCAGGGCATGCGCCAGGGCAACGACATCGGCACGCAGTACCGGTCGGCCGTCTACACTTTCGGCGCGGAGCAGGCCAAGCTGGCCGAGACCTCGAAACAGGCCTATGGGCGCGCGCTGGCGGCGAAGGGTCTCGGGCCGATCACCACGGAAATCGCCCCGGCGCGGGAGTTCTATTTCGCCGAGGACTATCACCAGCAGTACCTCGCCAAGAACCCGGCCGGCTATTGCGGCCTTGGCGGCACCGGCGTCAGCTGTCCGGTCGGGGCCGGGGTCGAAGCCTGAATCCGTCGACCGCGCGCGAACCAAGCCGGCACAAGAAACGCTTTGTTAACCATAAGTAAGGCACACCGGACCTGTCTCTACGTTCGAGGGATCTGGTCCGGTGCGGGTGTCGCGCGCATTGCAGAATCTGGGCGGCGTCGTGCTGCTCGCGCTGGCGTTGTCGGGCTGCGTCACGCTGCCGCCGCCGGTGGCGGCGGTCGATGCGCCGTTGGCGGCGCGGGCCGATCTCGATCAGCGCGCCTATGGCGGCGCGGTCCCCTCCGCCCAGGCCGCGGTGCCGCAGGCTTCCGTGAACCCGGCGGCCTATGCCAGCGACCCGCCCTACCGACTCGATGCCGGCGATCGGCTGCGCATCGTCGTGTTCGGCCAGGAAGGCCTCACCAATTCCTACGCGGTGGATGCCGGCGGCGCCGTCACCATGCCGCTGATCGGCGCGGTGCATGCCCGCGGCCTCA
>JBKQQE010000230.1:0-16466 GCA_052326245.1 Xanthobacteraceae bacterium
CCTCGGCTGCGGCGGGCCGCGCAGATGCCGCCATCGCCAGCACGAACGCGGCGCTGGCGAGCGTCGCCAGCAAATTCATCTTTCCGGAAGCAGTTTTCATAGTTTCCCGCCGGTCAGGACGTAAGCCCAGATCGCATCGATGTCGTCGGGCTTCAACAGATCGCCCCACGCCGGCATGCGGTTGTTCTTGCCGTGGGTGACGGAGTTCACGAATCGCGCCTTGTCGTCGTGGGGAAATTGGCGCAGGTCGAACGCCACCGTGCCTGGCGTGACCATGTTGATCCCATGGCAGTGGATGCAGTTAACCGCGTAAACCGACCTTCCCTTGAGGGCCAGGGCGGTATCGCTCGCCGCAGGCTCCAGCGCCGCCGTCGTGGTCGTCCCATCGGCAGCGTAGGCCGCAGCAACGGCGACGGGCAGAGCACCGAACGCGGCTATCCCGAACCGGGTGGTGGCATTCATCGATGACATTCCCAACACGAAAAGATGAGGCGAGAAGGGGGCCGCCAACGTGGCGACCCCCTCGGTTCAATAGACGGCCGATTACTTCAAGAGCTTGAAGGCCCAGAGCGAGCCGCCGGGCGGAACCGCAGCCAACCGCTCGTCGCCGGAGAACAGCGAATACACGCCGCCGATTCCGACCGACACGGCAACATACTGCTCGCCGTCCTGCTCCCAGGTGATCGGCTGGCCTTCAATGCCGGATCCGGTCTTGAACGACCACAGCTTCGCGCCGGTATCCGAGTTGAACGCCTCGAACTCGCCGGTGAGCTGGCCGGAGAAGACCACCCCGCCGCCGGTCGACAACACGCCTGAGAACCGCGGAAGATCGCTCGGCGCTTCCCACTTGGCCTTACCGGTCATCGGGTCGACCGCCTTCAGGAAGCCGCGCGGACCTGCGGGCCAGGCCCACGGATTCGACAGGTCCATGCCCACGTACCACTCACCCTGCTTGTACTCCGCCGGAACAGCCTTGTAGTGGCCGCCGAAATTGAGGGTGTTGTAGAACGCAAGGCCGCGCTTCGCGTCAAACGAGCCCGGCTCCCAGTTCTTGCCGCCCAGGATCGACGGGTAGATGTCAACCGCCTCGCCCGCGCGCGCCTTGGTCGAAACGTCGGTCTCGACCGGCCGACCCGTGGCCAAGTCGATGCTCGATGCCCAGTTCACCTTCACATAGGGATTGGCGGCGATCAGCTTGCCGTTGGTCCGATCGAGCACGTAGATGAAGCCGTTGCGGTTGGCGTCGATCAGAACCTTGGTCGGCGTGCCCTTGACGTTGATCGTCGACAGAATCATCTCAGCGACGCTGTCGTAGTCGAACGGGTTGTTGGGCGAGAACTGATAGTGCCACTTGATGGCGCCGGTCTTCGGGTCGAGCGCGAGAACCGAGCAGGTATAGAGGTTGTCGCCCTTGCGGCCCGAGGCGTTGAAGGGTCCCGGATTGCCGATGCCCCAATAGACCGTGTGCAGTTCCGGATCGAACGAGCCGGTGATCCAGGTCGATCCGCCGCCGTTCTTGGCGGTGTCGCCTGGCCAGGTGTCGCCCCCCTTTTCGTTCGGCAGCGGCACCGTGTAGGTACGCCAGAGGTGCTTGCCGTCGCTCGGATCCCATCCATCGATGAAATCGCGGGTGCCGAACTCGGCGCCGGAGATGCCGGTGAGGATGACGCCGTCCGCGATCTGCGGTGCGCCAGTCATCGTGTAGCCCGCCTTCATCTCGGCGACGTCTGACTTCCACAGCACCTTGCCGGTCTTGGCGTCGAGCGCGACCAGCTTGGCATCGAGCGTGCCGCGGATGATCTTGCCTTCGAACAGCGCGGCGCCGCGGTTGATGATGCCGCAGCAGACGACGCGCGGGGTCTCCGGCGGATACTCGACCTTGGTCTTCCAGATCTGCTTGCCGGTCTTGGCGTCGACCGCGATGGTGGCGCTGTTGGTCGTGACATACAGCACGCCGTTGTAGACAAGCGGCTGGGATTCTTCGCTGCGGTTGTCGTCATAGCTCAGGTTCCAGGCCGGAACCAGGCGCTTGACGGTGTCGACGTTGATCTGGCTCAGCGGACTGTAGCGCTGCTGCCCGTAGTCCATGCCATAATTGAGTACGTATTTCGTATCCGGCTTGGCAAGCTCCGCCGCCGTCTGCGCCTGAGCCGCCACCGCCGAACACGCGGCCAGCCCGGCCGCTATCAACAACCGCCTCATCCTCTATCCTCCCCGTTGTCGACGCCCTTGATGGGCGCGACTTTTATTGCGCCCACTCCAGCCAATGCAGGAGTGGTTAGTGAGATCGGCCGCCGGCAAATTTCATCGATTTGCCGGCAGCGAGAGTCTACTCAACACACAGGTAGGATAGTCCCAGCTTGCAATCGAACTCAATAGCGTTGAGAAAGTCCTGTATGTGCACTGCAGCAGCCGATTGCTGCAGTTGCTCTGCGTGATTTTCGCGCAAATCGCGGCTCGAAAAACCGAACAAGGCGAAGTTTGGGCCGGAGCACCGGAAGCCAAACTGCAATCTGCCTACTTAAGATGCAACGATGTTGCGGCGCGCTGGCTTGTTCTGCGACAGCACCCCGCCGCGCGCGTCCCATCTCGGGTGACGGCATGAGCTCAGATCGCGCCAGGGAAGCAGCGCTTCGCCGATATCGCGCCAAGGCGACAGCGCCATGTTGTTTTGATGAATGCAGGAAAGCGAGAGCTCGAACGGCAGCGCCAAATCGCCAACCACTGCAGCGATGCTCGGCGGGATCTCGCCTTGGTGGCGACAGCGGCCGAGGCGATCTGGGCCAGGCCGTAACGGCGCCTCGAAGTGTCGGCTGCCGTCGCTTGTTACGCGTGTTGTAGACGAATGTGATGCCTCGAAGCCGGGTCAAGTCACCTGCCGCATCGCGTATCGATCTGCGGCAGGCGACTGCAACCGTTCTTACTTGCGCTTCGCGCAAGCGTACATGTTGATTTCCATTCCAACGGCCACTTCAACGATCTGCGGTGCCTTCCAAGCCATCTGTTTCCTCGCGAGTTGGGAGAGAACTTCTCCATTGAACCGCCGCGATAGTCCAACGAACTTGTTGTGAAAGTCAAGCGCGCCGCGACCGACTCGCGCGCGCAACGACACCTCATCCTCGTCATTTCCATTGATACGTAGCGAAGATCGACTCCGTTTTCCAACGACCTACTACCAAGGTCGTGGCTCTGCGCACCAATACGCACTTACCGATGTTAACGCCGACTGCTGCGGCTCGGTGCGCGAAGAATGTCGTCAAACACGGCGACTTCAGGCTCCGATTAGGAATGTCGCGCAACATCTTATTGCAAAGCGCGGCCTTCAATCGCCCAAGCTTTCGCGCATGGTTGATGCGGGCGGAGTGAGAATTCCGTTCACACGCGACTACTACCTTTCGCCTATTCTGCGACCCAAACTCAGATGCTGTAACCATTGTGCGATGGTGCGCCGCGCGTGCGGTCACTTAGCAAGCACGCCTTTGACGCGGCATAGCGCGCTGCGGACGCGGCACAGAAACAATCATGGGAGGTTTTCGAATGATCTTGGGGAGGAAGGGTTTCTTGGCGGGCGCATCGCTCGCTGCTTGCCTGATGACAGGCTCGCTCAGCGCCAGCGCCAACGATTCAGTCGCCAAGGCTGTGGCCGACAACAACCAGTGGGCGGTCGCGGGCCACGACTACGGCAACACGCGCTACAGCCCGCTCAAGCAGATCAACACCGAGAATGCCGGCAAATTGTCGCTGGTCTATTCGTTCTCGCTGGCCTCGCTGCGCTCGAACGAATCGTCGCCGATCGTGATCGGCGACACCATGTACGTCTCGTCGTCGTGGGGACCGAAATATGTCTACGCGCTCAACGCGGCGACCGGCGCGCGGAAATGGACCTACGAGCCGGAAATTCCCGACGACGTGCTGCAATACGCCTGTTGCGACGTCAACAGCCGTGGCGTGTCCTACGCCGACGGCAAGCTGTTCGTCGGGCGCCTTGACGGCAAATTGACGGCCCTCGACGCTGCAACCGGCAAGGAGCTCTGGACCTCGACCGTGGTCGACTACAAGCAGGGCTCGGTTATCACGTCGCCGCCGCTGGTGGTGCGCGACAAGGTCATCACCGGCTTCGGCGGTGGCGAATACGGCGTTCGGGGTTCGCTGCAGGCGTTCGACATCAACAGCGGCAAGCAGGTCTGGCAGACCTTCACCGTGCCCGCCCCCGGCGAGCCCGGCAGCGAAACCTGGAAGGGCGACACCGGACTGCATGGTGGCGGTGCCGCCTGGCTGGTCGGTTCGTATGACGCCGCCAGCGATACCGTTTACTGGGGCACCAGCAACCCTGGCCCCTGGAATACCGGCGTCCGCTCGACGGGCAACGGCGATTTCGGCAAGCTGACGAACCTCTACACCGCTTCGACCCTGGCGCTGGATCCCAACACCGGCAAGATCAAGTGGCACATCCAGGGAACTCCCGCGGATGCGTGGGACTATGACGGCGTCAACGAACTGGTGCTCGCCGATCTCAAGGTGAACGGCAAAGAGGTTCCGGCATTGATGAAGGCCGACCGCAACGGCTTCTTCTTTGTCGCCAACCGCCAGACCGGCGAAGTGATCTCGGCGGAGAAATACGTGTTCGCCAACTGGGCGTCGAAGTGGGACGTCAAGACCATGCGCGCGGTCGAGGATCCCGACAAGCGTCCGGGCCCGGGTCATCCGGCCAAGGACATTTGTCCGAATCTGATCGGCGGCAAGAACTGGCAGCCGATGTCGTTCAATCCGCAGACCGGGCTGGTGTACATCCCGACCAACAACGTCTGCATGGACTGGTCCGTCGGCGACGTCTCCTACAAGCGTGGCGTGTTCTATCTCGGTGCCGAATTCCCGACCAAGGAAGGTCCGGGCGGCTTCCTCGGCGAACTCGTGGCCTGGGATCCGGTCCAGAACAAGAAGGTCTGGGGCATCAAGCAGGACCTGCCCTTCAACGGCGGAACGCTGACGACCGGCGGCAACCTGGTGTTCTATGGCAATCTGCACGGCGACTTCCATGCCATCGACGCCAAGACCGGCAAGGTGCTTTGGAAGAAGAACCTCGGAACCGGCATCGGCGCCGGCCCGATCACCTACTCCGTCGGCGGCAAGCAGTATGTTGCCGTCGTGGTCGGCCGCACCGCCTCGCTCCCCGCCTTCCTGGGCGATGTCGGCAAGAAGATGACTGCTGCTGCGCCTGAGGGCGGTGCGGTGTTCGTTTTTGCGGTAGAGTAACAAAGCGAAACGGGAGCAGAGGATGTACGTGCGTCACTTGGTCCGATGCGTGGCTCGGTGCGGTTCGCACCGCGGCAACGGCGGTATCTCCACCAAGATCGGTATCCTCCTGCTCGCTTCCGTTGCCACTCTGGCGGCACCGGCCTCGTCGGCCGGTGCCGACGAGGCCAAGCCGTTGCGGCTTTGCGCCGATCCGACCAATCTTCCGTTTTCGAGCGACGATCCGGCCACACCCGGGATCTACCTCGAACTCGGACAGCAACTGGGCAAGGCCCTCGGCCGCCCGATTGTCTACGACTGGTACAAATCCTATTTCGGCAAGCGCACGGTGCGCGTGACCCTGCTCGGCAAGCATTGCGATGCCATGATCGGCCTGCCGAACAGCGAGGACTTCATGGGTCCCGCGGTGATCTTCTCCAAACCGATCGCCCAGGAAGGCTATGCCCTGGTCTCCAAGGGGGATCGGACGATTGCGGGCGTCGATGATCTGAAGCAGCTTCGCGTCGCGGTCCAGTATCAGACCACGCCGCAAAACCTCCTCGCGCTGCGCGACGACATCACATTGACGACCGTGCTGACGCCCGAGGAAGGCATCAGCGCCCTCGACCGCGGAGCCGTCGACGTCGCCTTCGTTTGGGGACCGGTCGCGGGCTGGCTGAACGCGACGAAGTATCAAGGCCGCTTCAGGATCCGGACCGTCGAGGGCGAGGGCCTGCTCTGGCCGGTGGCGATCGGCTTTGCCAAGGGCTCGACACAATTGCGCGACCAGATCGACGATCTTCTGCCGGGGCTGCAACCCACGGTGCTCGCGCTTGCCAAAAAGTACGGCTTCCCGATCGACACGCCGATCAAGCTGACGGCGAACGCGGGTGCTGCCGCGACGCATGCGGCCGCCGACGCGGCGGCAGAGAAGCACACCGTTGGCCAGGCCGCAGCCACCCCTGCCCCGACTCCGGCCGTCGCGACACCGTCGACGGAGCCGGACGCCGCCAATGCCGGCCGCGAGATCTTCAACGGCACCTGCGCCCACTGCCACGGCCCCGATGCGATCCAGAGCGAGCGGCGCATCGATCTCAGACGGTTGAAGCTGCGCTACGGCGATTCCATGCGAGATACCTTTTGGCTCACCGTGCATGAAGGCCGGCCGTCCAAGGGAATGCCGGCATGGAAAGACGTTTTCGATGACACCCAGCTCAATGAGGTCTATGCCTATCTGGCGACCATTCAATCCAACTAGAGCCATGGCAAATGGGTGCGCGAACAGTCAGGGCGGCGTTCAGTGACCCCCTCACCGCGGGACAGACGGCCGGATCGCAGGCAGGGAGATGACAAACTTCCTGATCATCGATGACCACCCGTTGTTTCGCGAAGCCTTGGGAAACGCGATCCGTCTGGCGCACCCGGAGGCCCGGATCCTCGAGACGATGTCCATCCAGGGCGCGCTCAACATCCTTTCGTCCGGGGAGGAAATAGACCTTGCCCTGCTCGATCTGACGCTGCCCGACGCGGTCGGATTTTCGGGCTTTTTGCGGCTCCGCGAGGCCTATCCCCGATTGCCGGTGGCGATTGTTTCCAGCCACGACGAAGAGCACGTCATCCTCGAGGCGTTGTCGCTGGGCGCGGCGGGCTATCTGCCCAAATCCACGTCCAAACGCGAGATCGCGCTTTCCATCGAGCGCCTGCTCAGCGGATCGACCTCGGTTCCGAGCAAATTCCAGTTCGCGACCGGACTGAACAGCAAGCCCGACTCCCAGCAGGCCCTGCGCGCGGGGCTGCAGGAATTGACGCCGCAGCAGCTTCGGGTGCTTGAATTGATCAGGCGCGGTCTTCAGAATAAGCAGATCGCGGCCGAGCTTCGGCTCGCCGAGTCCACCGTCAAGGCCCACGTGACCGAGATCCTGCGCAAGCTCAACCTGTTCAGCCGCAACAAGGCCGTCGTCGAGATCAGCAAGCTCGGACTGTCGAATCTCGAGTCGCTGGCCGGTGCAAAGCCCGACCGGTCGAGGCCGAAGCCATGATGAAGGGGTTTTTCAAGCGTCCGCCCCGATTGCGGCTGGGCGTGGCGCTGCTGACCATGCTCGCGCTGTCTGCCGCGGTCTTGAGGCCCTCCCCTGCGGCCGCCGAGACCCTGCGGATCGGCGTGCAGAAGACGGGAACATTTTCCTGGCAGCTCGACGTGGTCCGTCGCCACGGTCTCGCCAGCCAGGCGGGAATCGATATCGTCCTCACCGAGTTCGCGTCCCCGGATGCGGGCAAACTTGCGCTCAATAGCGGTACGGTGGATCTCATCGTCTCCGACTGGCTGTGGGTCGCCCGCGAGCGGGCGCTTGGCGGCAAGCTGTTGTTCTATCCTTATTCGAGCGCGATCGGCGCAGTCATGGTCAGAGCGGATTCGCCCTTTCGCAGCCTTGCCGACCTTCGCGGCCACGTTCTCGCCGTCGCCGGCGGGCCCCTCGACAAGAGCTGGCTCATTCTTCGTGCCCGCGCGCTGAGCGAAGGGATCGACCTGAAGCGCGAGGCGACCGTCCAGTATGGCGCGCCACCGCTCATCATGGAAAAGTCCAGGCAGAGCGAAATCGACGCCAGCCTCAACTTCTGGAACTTTTGCGCGCGCATGGAGGCGCAAGGCTTTCGCAAGCTGGTCGACATTCGCGACGCCGAGACGGGATTCGGCCTCAAACAGCCGGTTGCCATGATCGGATTCGTGTTTTCCGAACAATTCGCCGAAGCCAAGCACCTGTTGATCGACCGCTTTCTCGCGGTGACACGGCAGGCCAACGAGATCATGACGCAATCGGACGCGGAATGGGACGCGTTTCGGCCGCTGATGAAGGTGGACGACGACGCGACGTTCAAGGCGTTCCGGACGTTGACCCGGGACGGCATGCCGCGGCGTCCGATCGCGGCGGAAGAAGCCGATGCCCGGCTGCTGTTCAAGGTCCTCGCCGATCTTGGAGGGCCCGACATCGTCGGTCCCGCCGCGACTCTCGACCCCGGTCTGTACTATCATCCGGCGATTCATGGAGAATGAAGTCTGGCCCGTACCCTGTCCCTCTCGGTCCTGCTCGCGATTTGGTTCCTGGCCGCCGCGCTGACGCAGTCGCGGCTGTTGCCCGGACCGGTGAGCGTGGCGGCAAGCCTCATCGCCGACATCAGGACCGGTGAGCTTCCATTCGAACTGGGCTGCACGCTGGCGCGGGTGGCCGCCTCGTTTGCGATCGCGCTGGTCTTGGGCAGCGTCATCGGCTTCCAGATGGGCCGCTCGGGCGCCTTCAACCGCTACGCCGACCCCTGGCTGATCATCCTGATCAACCTGCCCGCCCTGGTCACGATCATCTTCGCCTATATCTGGATCGGCCTCAACGAAACCGCAGCGGTTTTCGCCGTCGCGCTGAACAAGCTGCCGAACATGATCGTGGTCATGCGCGAGGGCGCCCGCACCCTCGACCCCAAGCTCGACGACATGGCAACGGCGTTCCGCCTGCCGTGGACCACGAGGCTGCGTCACGTCATCCTGCCGCAGCTCGCCCCCTATCTGGCCGCCGGATCGCGGTCCGGCCTGTCGATCATCTGGAAACTCGTCCTCGTCGTCGAACTGATCGGCCGGCCGAACGGCGTCGGCTTTGTGATGGGCTCGGCGTTCTCGCTGTTTGATATGACCAAGCTTCTGAGCTATGCGATATCCTTCATCGTGATCATGCTCCTCATCGAACACCTGGTGGTGCAACCCCTTGAACAGCGCACATTCCGATGGCGGAGACAAAGCGCTTGAACTGCGGATCGACCGGAAGACATTCCTCGCCGCGGATCGCGCACCGGTCGACGTCATCCGTGGGCTGGCGCTGCGCCTCGAAGCCGGCGAATTCGGCGCCCTGATCGGCCCCTCCGGCTGCGGCAAGACCACCGTGCTTCGAATCGCGGCCGGCCTCGACCCGGACTTTACGGGTGAATGCCGCACACCCGACCGCCGCCGCCTCGCGATCGTGTTTCAGGAGCCGTGCCTGCTGCCCTGGCGCACCGTCGAGGAGAATATCAGGCTGGTGCTTCCCCCAGACCGGGCCAAGGCGGACCTGTCGGAATTGATCGACACCCTCGGGCTGGGATCGCACCGGACGCACTATCCCGGCGAGCTGTCGCTCGGCCTGGCGCGCCGCGTGGCGATTGCGCGCGCATTCGCCATCGAGCCCGATTTTCTGCTGCTCGACGAACCCTTCGTCTCCCTCGACGAGGCGGTCGCCGCCCGGCTGCGGGACGAACTCGTGCTGCTGACGGAACGTCACCACGTCACGACATTGATGGTGACGCACGACCTCGGCGAAGCGGTCCAGCTCGCCGACCACCTCTTCTTCCTGTCGGACCGGCCGGCCCGCGTCATTCTCGAGCGCCGGCTGCCGCTGCCGCGCGGATCGCGGACCGAGGATGTTGTCCGATCGACCGCCGAAGAGCTGCGCGCGTCGCTTCAGTCGATCGGCGCCGCGGGGCGCTGAGGACGCCGATCATGCGAGGCTGTTCTCGATGGCGAAGCGCACCAGTTCGGACAGTGTCCGAATTCCGAGCTTCTGCCGAATGATCGAGGACGAATTGGCGACCGTCTTGTACGACGCGTTGAGGTGCCACGCCACTTCCGAGAGGCTCTTGCCGCTGCCCAGCAAGCGGAGAATTTCGATCTCGCGCGCCGACAGTTTCGCCAGCGGATTTTCACTGGGCTCCAGGCGCCCGAACGCGATGCGCTGGGCGATCGCGGCCGGCAGATACTGTCCGCCCTCGGCGATCTTGCGGATCGCCTCGACCAGATCGGCGGGATCTCCGGATTTGGACACATAGCCCTTCGCCCCGCCTTCGATGGCGCGGGCGGCGAAGATCGGATCGTCGTTCATGCTGAACATGATGATCCGCGCGGACGAATCCTGCGCCAGAATTCGCCGCGCCAGCTCGAAACCGGAGACGCCCGGCAGATTGACGTCGAGCA
Source organism: Xanthobacteraceae bacterium (assembly GCA_052326245.1). Lineage (GTDB taxonomy): Bacteria > Pseudomonadota > Alphaproteobacteria > Rhizobiales > Xanthobacteraceae > Bradyrhizobium_A. The sequence goes on from JBKQQE010000230.1 coordinate 10,223, forward strand.
CGCAGATGTCGGGCTTTTCGGCGAGGAACGCGGCAAGCCCGCTGGCGGCATCCGACGCTTCCAGAATCACGACGCTGGCGTCGGCCGCAAACAAGGCCCGGCAGCCGGAGGCAACGATCGGATGGTCGTCGACGATGAGAACCCGCATTCAAATGGTGTCCCTGCCCTGCTCTCGCGAAGGACTTATTCGATTGGAGAGACGCCGTCGAGGAGACCCGAAGTCTCACCGAACCCTGCGCTCATGAGCCGGCATTGAACAAACAATGCACGCCAATTAGATTTCGACCGGCACGGGCTGTCAATGCTCGGCGAGGCGCGCTGGCGCCGGGGAGCACAGGGACAATGTGGCACACTCTCTCGTTACGGGCGCGACTCATTATTCTGGTCGCGTTCGCCCTGGTGCTGGGCATGTCGGGCAACATCGCGCGGCTGATCTTCGAGGCCGCGCCGCGGGTCCACGCCGAGGATCAGAGCGTGGTCAGGCTGGCGCTCGAATTCGTGCAGACGCTGGTCGCCGATCTCGACAGAGCCCGCGACCCCGAAGCGACGCTCACCCAGCTGGTCCGGGACATGGGACAGCTTCGCCACGTCAGCATCACGCGACAGGCCACGCCCGGCGCGGCCGCGGCCACGCCGCCGGCGCTTGCCGCCGAGATCGAGCAGGCGCCCGGTGTCCCGTCATGGTTCGTCGCGTTCGTTCACCCCGAGCAGACCACCGTCTCCGTTCCGGTGGTCGTCAACGGCAAGTCGCTGGGAACCCTCGCCGTCACATCGCACCCGAGCGACGAAATGGCCGAGATCTGGGACGGCATCGTGATCCAGATCGAAATCGGTCTCGCGATCACGCTCGCCGTTGTCCTGCTGACGGTTCTGGTGGTCAACCGGGCGCTGGCGCCGATCGAGACGCTGAAGTCGGCGATGACCGACCTCGAGGCAGGTCACTACGGCACCCGGATCGCGCCGTCCGGATCACCCGAATTGGCGACGATCTGCGTCAAGCTCAACGAACTCGCCTCGGTGCTCGGCGAAACGGTCGAGGGCAAGCGACGGCTCGCCGAGCGCGTCGTGTCGCTGCAGGATGTCGAGCGCCGGGAGATTGCCCGCGACCTGCATGATGAATTCGGGCCCCATCTGTTCGCCCTGCGCGCGCAGGCCCTGGCGCTGAGGGACACGATCAACGGCGCCGCACCCGACCTCAACGCCATGAAAACGCAGAGCGGCGCGATGCTCGACAAGGTCAACAACATCCAGCAAATCAACCGGCGCGTCCTGGAACGGCTGCGGCCCGTCGGCCTTGCCGAATTCGGTCTCCAGGGAGCTCTCGACGCGTTGCTGCGCTTCTGGCGCGAGACCCACCCCGGCATGGAGATCGAGACCTCGATTTCGGCGTCCCTTGCCGGGCTCGGAGAGACCGTGGAATTGACGATCTATCGCATCATCCAGGAGGCCCTGACCAACATCTTCCGCCATGCGCGGGCGAGCCGGGTCGAGATCATCGTCGCGCCGGCGGTTGACGGCGGCGCCGCAGGATCCTCGCAAGTGGTCGTGGTCAGCGTGCGTGACGACGGCGAAGGGCTGCCCGCCGACTACAAGCAGGGCTTCGGCCTGACCGGGATGCAGGAACGCGTCCAGGCGCTGGGCGGCTCGCTGGACGTGGTCTCGACGGGCCAGGGGTCGGCCGTGACAGCGACACTGCCGTACGGCACCGCCGAGGCGGAATAAGGCCATCGGGAATTTTTCCCGAAATTGCCATCACATATTCCCGCAAAACCCGGCACTTTTGGATGATGCCGAACACGTCCTGATCTTCTACCGTTCCCTGCCGCGCAAAGCCGATGGACACAATCGCTCGCGGAGGTGGGGAACGGCAGGGACAAGGTGGGAAAGAAGGCACGTTACGCCTGGGTTGCGTCGGCGCTGCTGCTCGCCGCCGGCGACCCCGCATCCGCCCAGGACGCGGCCCGTGCCGATGCCGCCGGCAATCCCACTCTGCCCGCGGTCACGATCGAGGCGCCCGTGCGTGCCCCAGCCCCGGCCCGGGAAAAGGACAAGCAGCGCGCCACCGTTGCTGCCGCCGCGGCCGGCTCCAGGACCAATCCGCCGAATGCCGGGCTGACGCGGGTTCTCGTGTACACGGCGACGCCCCTGCCCGGCACCGGCATCGACCCCGACAAGGTGCCAGGCACCGTCACGACCATCGATGCTCGGCAGATCGAGCGAACGCAGTCGCTGAACATAACCGACGCGCTGCAGCAATACGTGCCAGGAGTGATGGTCAGCTCGGTCTCGGGCAATCCGTTCCAGCCCGATGTGCAGTTCAGGGGGTTCACCGCCTCTCCCGTGTCGGGGACCCCGCAGGGGCTCGCGGTCTACCAGAACGGCGTTCGCATCAACGAGGCCTTCGGCGACGCCATGAACTGGGACCTGATCCCGACCGCCGCGATCCAGTCGGTCACCATGATCACCAACAATCCGGCCTACGGCCTGAACGCACTCGGCGGCGCCCTCAACATCCAGATGAAGAACGGCTTCACCTATCACGGCGCCGAACTCGATACCATGGGCGGCTCCTTCGGCCGGATCCAGAGTTCCCTGCAGTGGGGCCAGCAGGTCGACAAGTTCGCCGTCTACGGGGCGCTCGAGGCGGTGCATGACGACGGCTTCCGCCTGTTCTCCGCCTCGAACATTCGCCGCTTCTATGGCGACGTCGGCTACCGCAATGACGGCAGCGAGATCCATCTCAATGTCGGCGCGGCGGACAACACGTTCGGCGCTGCCGCCACAGTGCCCGTCGAACTGCTGCAGCAGAACTGGGGCGCCGTCTACACCACGCCGCAGACCTCGACCAACCGTGTCGGCTACGCCAACCTGACCGGCAAGTTCGACGTCGCGCCGACCTGGACGCTCGAGAGCTCCGCGCATCTGCGCGTGTTCGATCAGAACACCCAGGACGGCAACCCGACCGCGACGCAACCTTGTACCGCGGACACGTCGAAGCTTTGTTTCGGCAACGGCGCGACGCCGGCCTACGGCATGAACGGCGCCCAGCTTCCAAATCCCTTCCCGCTGAGCGCCACGCTGGGCGAGAACGACATGACCACGACCTCGTCGACGACGTTCGGCGGGACCCTGCAGGCGACCGACACGGAACAGCTCCTTGGCTTCAACAACCGCTTCACGGCCGGAGCGAGCTTCGACCGCAGCGTCACCCGTTTCTCGGCCAACGCCGAACTCGGAACCATCGGGCCCGATTTCGTGGTGAGCAGTTCGGGGATCTTTCTCGGCACCTCGGGCTCCCCCCAATCGGACGGCCCGGTCTCCCTGCGCGCCGTCAACCAGTACAGCGGCCTGTATGCGCTCGACGCCATCGACCTGACCAGGAACCTCACGGTAACCGGCGGCGGTCGCTTCAATGTCGCCAACATCGTGCTCGAGGACCAGCTCGGAGGACGCGTGAACGGCAACGAAACCTATACGCGCTTCAATCCGGTGATCGGGGCCACCTACAAGCTGAGGCCGGACCTCACCGTCTATGCCGGCTATTCCGAAGCCAACCGCGCGCCCACGCCGCTGGAGCTCGGCTGCGCCGATCCGGCGCATCCCTGTATTCTCGCAACCTTCCTGGTCTCCGACCCGCCGCTGAAGCAGGTGGTCTCCCGCACCGTCGAGGCCGGCTTGCGCGGCACCCACGAATTCGGGGCGGACATCGGCACGCTGGGATGGAAACTCGGCGCCTTCCGCACCGACAACTCCGACGACATCATGAACATCCCGGATTCTCTTTCGGGCCTGCAGGGCTTCGGCTATTTCCAGAATGTCGGCTCGACGCGACGCCAGGGCATCGAGGCCGAGGCCAAGCTGAACGCGAAGTCGTTCGAATTCAATTCGAGTTACACGTTCATCGACGCGCGTTTCCTCGATTCGCTCGAGCTCGGCTCGAACAGCCCTTTCGCGAACGCCCTCGGCATTATCCAGGTCTCGCCAGGCAACCAGATTCCCGCGATCCCGCGCCATCGCGTCAAGTTCGGCGCCGACTACTCCGTCTCCGATGCCGTCAAGGTCGGCGTCGACGTTGTCTATATGAGCAGCCAGTATTTCGTCGGCGACGCCTCCAACCAGGCGCAACAGCTACCTGGCTACATGGTCGTCAATCTGCACAGCTCCTATCAGATCGACAGCACGTTCAAGATCTATGGCCGCATCGACAATGTCTTCAACAACCACTATTCGACCTATGGGACATTCTTCGATACCAGCAGCGTTCCCAATTTCGCCAATGACGGGGCCCCGTTCACCGACCCGCGCTCGCTCAGCCCGGCGCGGCCGCAAGCGTTCTACGCGGGCCTCAAGGCGACGCTCTGAAGGCTTCCGGGACTTGCGAGCCGCTCCACCCCGGCGACGATATTTGATTTGCGACAACACCTGGCCCGTTTGTCTGGTATAGTAATGGTTGCGTTTCCCAAGGGGCGCCAAAGTGAAAGGCTCCAACATGCAGGAAGTGACCAAACGTTTCGCTTCACTGACCATGTCGAGACGACGGCTGATCACAGCAACCGTCGGCACGGGCGTTGCTCTGTCGGCCATGGCGACGTTTTCTCGGTCGGCGACGGCAGCCGACGAGCATGCCGGTCACGGCGACCACATGATGATGCATGACGATGCGGCGCATCACCAGCCACTGATCGACGCCGCACTTGCTTGCGTCAATCGCGGCGATGTCTGCCTTGACCATTGTTTCAAGCTTCTCGGCGAAGGCGACACGTCGATGAAGACCTGCGTGCGCACGGTATCCGCCATGCTGCCGATGTACGCGGCGCTGGCAAGATTTGCCGCGCTCGATGCACCGCGCCTGAAGGATCTGGCGCGGGTTTGTATCGACGTCTGCTCCGACTGCGAGGCCGAGTGCCGGAAGCATCAGGACCACCACGCAGCCTGCCGCGCGTGCGCGGAATCCTGCGCCGACTGCATCAAGGAATGCAAGGTGCTTATTGCAGGCTGAAGTCGATTGGCGGCCAAACTGATAGGACAGCCCGCCCTGTCGGGATAAACCGGTCACGTCTTCTTTCTAGCGACGCCATGAGAGTGGGTCTGTATATGGGCAGCCCCCACATCATCGAGTTCAACCGGCATGAAGACGATGTGGCCGTGGCGTACGCCGCGTTCGGCGATGAGGTGGTCGGCAAATGCTTTTACCTCAGTGCTGCGTCCTTTGAGCACCGTCACCTCGAGACAACTTTCGTGATTGATATGCACATGGAGGGTTGCCTGCGCCAGATGGTGGTGATCGTGAAACTCCTTCGTAAGGCGCTTCGGCAGTTCCCGCGCGGCATGATCGTAAACGTAGCTTAGGGTCGCGACGCAATTGCGACCCTGCGCGACTTCCAGACTTGACTGCTGAAGTCCGCTGCGAACCAGATCGCGGATTGCCTCCGAGCGGTTGGCATAGCCCCGCGCCTCGATAAAATCATCGACCTCAGCGACCAGATCATCATCAATCGTGATTGTTAAACGCTGCATACCCATCTCCGATGAACGGCCCGGTATGACGAACTTAGATTGACATCATACTTGCCCAACAATACCATTTTGCCATTCGATATGAGCACGATGCGTGCAGCGGATAAACTGGGATTGTGAGCCGCCTCACGGTCATCAGGGATTCCAGTCTTTGCGTTTCGCCTCTGTCGGCGCGGCGGGGGCTGCAGCGTGTCGAAGAGCTTACAGAAGCTGACGTTGATTTTTGTCCTCTTGCCAGGGTTCGAGCCTCGGGCTTCGGCCCAGACGCAAGCCGTTGCTGAAGCGGGCGGCTTCGCTTCCCAGCCTCCGAACGCTTCAAAGCCAACCATATTGCCTGCGATCACGGTTCATGCGCCCCATCGGTCGCATGATCCGCGCCAGCAGCGTCACCGCAGTGCACGCAGCCAGCACCCCTCGACAGTTCGTACGACGTTGAATCCCTCGGCCCACCCCGCGGCATCGCCATCCGGTGCGCCGAATGTCGGCTCGGGACCGGCTGGGACACCGGCGATGGCGAGCCAGATCTGCTTTACCGGCGACGAATTGAACACGCGCCCGGTGACGCGCCCCGGTGAAATTCTGGAAGCCGCGCCCGGCCTGATCGTGACGCAACACAGCGGGGAAGGCAAAGCCAACCAGTATTTCCTGCGGGGCTACAATCTCGATCATGGCACCGACTTGGCGATCTACGTCGACGACGTGCCGGTCAACATGCGGACTCATGCGC
>JBKQQE010000231.1:0-4471 GCA_052326245.1 Xanthobacteraceae bacterium
GCCTCGGCGCGCCAGCGCCGGGGCACACTCTTTCTTTGAACCCTCGCAGGACAACGCGATGTTCGGCTATTCGCTCGGCGATCTTGGCTCGATCCTGGTGATGCAGGGCTTCTCCGGCCTGATCCTGTTCTCCGTCTATCTGCTGATGGCGCTCGGGCTCGCGATCATCTTCGGTCAGATGGGCGTGATCAACATGGCGCACGGCGAGTTCATGATCCTCGGCGCCTACATGACCTATTTCTGCTCGCACCTGTTCGCGAGCTACCTGCCGGGCCTGTACCCCGGATATTTCTTCGTCGCCATGGCTGTTGCGTTCCTCGCGTCCGGCGCGGCCGGACTGTTGGTGGAATGGGCATTAATCCAGCGCCTCTACGCGCGACCGCTCGATACTTTGCTCGCGACCTGGGGACTGAGCCTGATCATGCAGCAGGCCTTCCGCTCCGGCTTCGGCGCGCGCGAGGTCGGCGTCGAATTGCCGGCCTGGATGATGGGCTCGCTGCAGGTGACCGACACGATCGAAGTCCAGATCAACGGCCTGTTCGTCATGGGCTTGACCCTGCTCATCACCGCAGGCGTCGCGCTCCTGCTCTACAAATCGCGCTGGGGCTTGCAGGTGCGCAGCGTGGTGGCGAACCGCACCATGGCCGGCGCGGTCGGCATCGACACGCGGCGGATCGACCGATTCACTTTTGGCCTCGGCTGCGGCATCGCCGGCATCGCCGGCAGTGCCTTCACCATGATTGGCTCGACCGGACCGACGGCTGGCCAGCTTTATATCGTCGACACCTTTCTCGTCGTGGTGTTCGGTGGCGCACAGAGCCTGCTCGGCACCATCGCGTCGGCGCTTTCCATCTCGCAGTCTCAGTCGACGCTGGAGTTTTTCCTCACCGGATCGATGGCCAAGGTGCTCACGCTCCTCATCGTCATCGGCATCCTGATGCTCCGACCGCAGGGCCTCTTTGCCCTCAAGGTAAGAAGGTAACCTCCCGATGTCCGCCGTGCCCGCCAGTCACATCGACTCACGCCGGCTCGAGCTGATCGGGATTGCGCTGGTCGCGGTGCTGATCCTGATCCTTCTCCCGCTGGTTCTCGACATCTTCCGGCTCAACCTCGTCGGCAAGTACTTGACCTATGCGTTCGTCGCCATCGGCTTGGTTCTGTGCTGGGGACAGACCGGAATTCTCAGCCTCGGCCAGGGACTCTTCTTTGGGCTCGGCGGCTACTGCATGGCCGCCTTCCTCAAGCTCGAGGCGTCGAGCGTCGCCAATACCAAGATCCAGTCGACGCCCGGCATCCCGGATTTCATGGATTGGAACCAGCTGACCGCCCTGCCGTACTTCTGGCTGCCGTTCAAATCGCTGCCGCTGGCTTTGATCGCCGTCATCGCGGTGCCGACGGCGCTGGCTTTCATTGTCGGCGCCGCGCTGTTCAAGCGGCGGGTTGGCGGCGTCTACTTCGCGATCATCACCCAGGCGCTGGCCGCGGTGCTGACCATCCTGATCGTCGGCCAGCAGGGTTATACCGGCGGCATCAACGGTATCACCGATCTGCGCACGTTGCTCGGCTGGGACATCCGCACCGACGGCGCCAAATACATTCTTTATTTCGTTTGCTGCGGGCTGCTGCTGGGCACCATGTTCCTGGCGCGCTTCGTCCTCGCGAGCAAGCTCGGCCGCATCCTGGTCGCCACCCGCGACAAGGAGGATCGGGTGCGCTTTTCAGGTTACGATGTCGCCAACTACAAGATCTTCATATTCTGTCTGGCCTCGGCGATGGCCGGCGTCGGCGGCGCGATGTTCACGCTGCAGGTCGGCTTCATGTCGCCGTCCTTCGTTGGCATCGTGCCGTCGATCGATATGGTCATCTTCTGCGCGGTCGGCGGCCGCAACTCCATCGTCGGCGCGGTTTTCGGAACGCTGCTGGTGAACTGGTGCAAGACCCTGTTCTCCGAGCAATTCCCCGAGCTTTGGCTGTTCGCGATGGGCGGATTGTTCATCGCCGTCGTCGTCGCCTTTCCCCGCGGCATCGCCGGCGTGGTCACCGACCAGATCATTCCCAAGCTGCCAAAACTCGGCTTCTGGAAGGATTCCGACCGCGGCGGCCACCCGACCCCGGCACCGGCGCCGGCTGAATAGAGAGCGGAACGACGATGGCCTCCAACACCGATTTTCTGCTCGCGCTCGAAGCGGTCAGCGTCTCGTTCGACGGCTTCAAAGCCGTCAACGACCTCAATCTCTACATCGACTATGGCGAGCTGCGCGTGATCATCGGGCCGAACGGCGCCGGCAAGACCACCGTGCTCGATCTGATCTGCGGGCGTACCAGGGTTTCGGAAGGCTCGATCAAGTTCAAGGACCAGGAGATCACCGGGTGCAAGGAGCAGGAGATCGTCCGCCGCGGCATCGGCCGCAAGTTCCAGACCCCGACCATCTACGAGGACCTCACCGTCTTCGAGAATCTCGAACTGTCGTTGCCGCGCGGCCGCGACGTCGCCGGCGCCCTGTTCTGGAAGCGCACCGGCGACGTCATCGAGCGAGTGCGCGAGATCGCCGCCATGATCTATTTGGACGGCCAGCTCGATCGGCCGGCAGAAACGCTCAGCCACGGCCAGAAGCAATGGCTGGAAATCGGCATGCTGCTCATCCAGGACCCCGAACTGTTGATGCTCGACGAGCCGGTCGCCGGCATGAGCGTCTCCGAGCGCAAGAAAACCGCGGAGCTGCTCAATGCGATCATCAAGAACCGTTCGGTGATCGTCATCGAGCACGACATGAAATTTGTCGAGAGCATCGCCCATCGTGTGACGGTCTTGCACCAGGGCAAAGTCTTGGCCGAAGGCGACATGCAGTCGGTCCAGAATAATCCGAAGGTCAAGGAAGTTTATCTCGGACATTGAGGACGCGCCGGATGTTTGAAGTTCACAACCTTTCCGCGGCCTACGGGCAAAGCGAGGTTCTGCATGCGATCAACATGTCGGCGAGCGCTGGCGAGATCGTGGCGCTGGTCGGGCGCAACGGCATGGGCAAATCGACGCTGATGAAATCGCTGATCGGCGTGATGCCGAGCCGCTCCGGGCGGGTCATGGTCGACGGTGCCGATGTCAGCGCCTTGCCGAGCTACCAGCGCGTCGCCCACGGGCTCGCCTATGTCCCGCAAGGGCGGCAGATTTTCGGCACCATGACGGTCAAGGAGAACATCGAGAGCGGGCTGGTGGTCACCGGCAAGAGCGAAATCCCCGGTGAGATTTTCGAACTATTTCCGATCTTGGCCGACTTTGCCAAGCGGCGCGGCGGCAATCTGTCCGGCGGCCAGCAGCAGCAGCTGGCGATCGCGCGCGCGCTCGCCAGCGACCCGAAGGTGCTGCTGCTCGACGAGCCGACGGAAGGCATTCAGCCGTCGATCATCAAGGATCTGGCGCGGCTGCTGCGCGACATTCGCAGCATCCGCAACATCTGTATCGTGGTCTGCGAGCAGGTGCTGAGCTTCGTTCTCGATATCGCCGATCGGATCCTGGTCATGGAAGGCGGCCGTATCGTGCACACCGACACCCGCGACCAGGTCGACGAGGCGGCGATCGCCCGCTTCCTCGCAGTATGAAACCGAATTTCCACGAACGGACGCAGGTTGATTGAAGTTCACCTATTAGCGCGGAAGGAGCTGCAATGTCCAAGACGATCGTGAAGATTGACCTTTCGGAGTCTCCCTACAAGAACGACATGATCCACAACCGGTGGCATCCGGACGTTCCGATCATCGAGTGGGTGAAGCCGGGCGAAGACTTCGTCATGGAGACCTACGACTGGACCGGAGGATTCATCAAGAACAACGAATCCGCCGACGATGTCCGCGACATCGATCTGAGCATCGTGCACTTCCTTTCGGGTCCGATTGGCGTGCACGGCGCCGAGCCGGGCGATCTGCTCGTCGTCGATATTCTCGATATCGGCATCCTGCCGGAAAGCCCTTGGGGCTTTAACGGGTTCTTTTCTAAGAAGAATGGCGGCGGGTTCCTGACCGATCATTTCCCGCTGGCGCAAAAGTCGATCTGGGATATTTCTGGGCTCTTTACTCATTCGCGGCACGTCCCAGGGGTTCGCTTCGCCGGCCTCGTCCATCCTGGCCTGATCGGCTGCCTGCCCGATCAGAAAATGCTTGAAACCTGGAATGCGCGCGAACAGGCGCTCATCGACACCAATCCAAGCCGCGTCCCGCCTCTGGCTAATCCGCCGTTTGCGGCCACGGCACATTGCGGTCGCGCCAAGGGCGACGTGAAAAGCAAGATCGCTGCCGAGGGCGCCCGCACTGTTCCGCCGCGCGAGCATGGCGGCAACGCCGACATCAAGGATTTGTCCCGTGGCTCGAAGGTCTATTTCCCCGTCTATGTGAAGGGCGCCGGCCTGTCGATGGGCGACCTTCACTTCAGCCAGGGCGACGGCGAGATCACCTTCTGCGGCGCCATCGAGATGGCCGG
>JBKQQE010000232.1:0-10267 GCA_052326245.1 Xanthobacteraceae bacterium
CGCGCATGTTCGCCACCGCCTCGCCGAGGCCGACGAACACGGCCTCCCCGATCAGAAAATGCCCGATGTTCAGTTCGACGATCTCGCGCAGGCCCGCGATCGTCTCCGCGGTCGAGTAGTCGAGGCCGTGGCCGGCGTGAACCTCGAGGCCCGCCGCGCGTGCCAGCGCCGCTCCCGTCGCGATGCGCTGCCACTCCGCCTCGGCGCGGTCCTGGCGGCCATCGACCACCGCGTGACACCAGGCACCGGTGTGCAGTTCGATCACCGGAGCGCCGAGCCGCGCCGCCGCCTCGATCTGCGGCGAGTCGGCGGAGATGAACAGGGAGACGCGGATCCCGGCGTCCGACAGCCGCGCGACGACGGGCGACAGCGCGCCCGCATGGGTCACCACGTCGAGCCCGCCTTCGGTGGTCAACTCCTCGCGGCGTTCCGGCACCAGACACACCGCGTGCGGCGCCATGGCCAGCGCGATCCGAACCATCTCGGCGGTCGCCGCCATTTCGAAGTTCAACGGCTTGGAAATCTCCGCCTTGAGCCGCGCCATGTCGTCGTCGCGAATATGGCGGCGATCCTCGCGCAGGTGCGCGGTGATGCCGTCGGCCCCGGCCTCGATGGCCTGCAACGCGGCGCGCACCGGATCGGGCGCTTCGCCGCCGCGGGCGTTTCGCAGCGTGGCGACGTGGTCGACATTGACTCCGAGACGCAGGGCAAGCGCATTGGTCATGAAAAACTCTTCAGTACGACCCGTTAGCCGTTGACCCGTTCGACCCGGGCGACCACGGCCTTGGCGCGCAGCTGGGCGATGATGGCGCTGAGATGCTTGAGATCGTAGACCTCGAGGTCGATGGTCAGCTCGGTGAAGTCGGGTGAGCGGCGGCTCATGGAGATGTTGTCGATGTTGCCGTCGTGTTCGGCGATCACGGTCGCGATCTGCGCCAGGCTGCCGGGATCATTGACGTTCTGCACGAACAGGCGCGCCGGAAACCGCCGCGGGTTGCCGTCGTCAACGTCCCAGCGCACGTCGAGCCAGCGTTCGGGCTCCTCCTCGAAATCCTTCAGCGCCGGCGACTGGATCGGATAGATCGTAATGCCCTCGCCCGGCGTCACGATGCCGACGATGCGATCGCCAGGCACGGCACCGCCGTTCGGCGCGAACTTCACCGGCAGATCGCTGTTGATGCCGCGGATCGGGATCACGGAGCGCGCGCTGGCCGTCGCCGCCGGCTTGTCCTTGGCGGCGCCGCTGTCCTTCTTGCCACCGAACTGGCTGAGCCGCTCTTCCTTGTAATCGGGATACATGGCGCGGGCGACGTTCGACGCCTTCATCTCGCCGCGTCCGACCGCCACCATGACGTCCTCGATCGTGCTGCGGGCCAGCCGCGGCAGCGCCCCCTTCAGCTTGTCGTCGTCGTAGGCGATCTTGGCGCGCAGGAACAGCCGCTCCACGATCCGGCGCCCGAGCCCGGCATACTGATCGCGGGCGGCGGCGCGGGTGGCACGCCGGATCGCTGCGCGCGCCTTTCCGGTCACCGCCAGCGACTCCCAGGCCGACGGTGGCGCCGACTGCGCCCGCGAGGTCAGCACCTGAACCTCGTCGCCGTTCTGCAATTCCGACGACAACGGCGAGAACTTGCCGTTGATCTTGCACCCCACCGCGCTGTTGCCGACGTCGGTGTGAACCGCATACGCAAAATCGATGACATTGGCCTTGCGCGGCAACGCGATCAGCTTGCCCTTTGGCGTGAAACAGAACACCTGGTCGTGGAACAGTTCGAGCTTGGTGTGCTCGAGAAACTCCTCCGGATTGGCGCTCTCGGACAACACCTCGATGGTGTGGCGCAGCCAGGCAAACGCGTTGGATTCACGCTTGAGCACTTCTGTCGGCGACCCCACCCCTTCCTTGTAGAAGGCGTGCGCCGCGATCCCCAGTTCGGCGATCCGGTCCATCTCCTCGGTGCGAATCTGCAGCTCCACGCGCTGGTTGCCCGGGCCGATCACGGTGGTGTGGATCGACCGGTAGTCGTTCTGCTTGGGAGTCGAGATGTAGTCCTTGAAGCGGCCGGGTACCACCGGCCAGACGTTGTGGACGATGCCGAGCGCCTGGTAGCACTCCTCGATCGTCTGCACGACGACGCGGAAGCCGAAGATATCGGAGAGCTGCTCGAACCCGACGGATTTGCGTTCCATCTTGGTCCAGATCGAAAACGGGCGCTTGCTGCGCCCGACCACGCGGGCGACGATGCCGTGGCTGGTCAGGTTCGCGCGCAGCTGGCTCTCGATTTCGCCGACCAGATTGCGGTTGCGCTCCGCCAGCGCGTTCAGCCTTTCATTGACGACATCATAGGCTTCCGGATCGAGCTCGCGGAACGCCAGGTCCTCGAGTTCCTCGCGCATCTCATGCATGCCCATACGGCCGGCGAGCGGCGCATAGATGTCGATGGTCTCCTCGGCGATGCGCCGGCGCGACGCCGGCGGGACGAATTCGAGGGTGCGCATGTTGTGCAGCCGGTCCGCGAGCTTGACCAGCAGCACCCTGATGTCGTTGGCCACCGCGAGCAGCAGCTTGCGGAGGTTCTCGGCCTGCTTGGCCTCGCGCGAGACCAGCTCCAGACGCTTGAGCTTGGTCAGGCCTTCGACCAGCGCGCCGATCTCGTGACCGAACACCTGATCGATCTCCGCGCGCGTCGCTTCGGTGTCCTCGATGGTGTCGTGCAACAGCGCGGCGACGATGGTCGCGTCGTCGAGCTTGAGATCGGTCAGGATCGCGGCGACTTCCAGCGGATGTGAAAAATACGGATCGCCCGACGCGCGGGTCTGCTCGCCATGGGCCATCATGGCATAGACATAGGCCCGGTTGAGGAGGTCTTCGTCGGTATCGGGGTTGTAGGCTTTGACCCGTTCCACCAGGTCGTACTGGCGCATCATCCGCTTCGGCGCCCGCTTGGGCCGGGCCGGCGGCGCGGCCACGGACACGGCAGCGGCGCCGTCGCTGCCCGCGGCGGCTTGCATCTGACCGGGATGACGGCGCCGATACGCCATTTCAGAACCTCTCCTACGCGCCGCGACCAGGAATGCCGGGTGTGCCACCGCACGGCGCGCGCCGTATGAGCCTTGGGATACCCAGGCGCCGGGGCGCCAATCCCATCCGCGGTCCGCAGCGGTGTCAGAGCGGACCCGGATTCAGCCATTGTTACCGCTGGCGGCCGCAACTGCAACAACACTCGCCGGCAAAGCAAACGCCCGACATGCAAAAGCCCGGATCTGATCCGGGCCCCTGCCAAACTTCCAACGATGAAACGACCCGAATTTATTCCTCTTCCTCGGGCTGTTCTTCGGGGGGCGCCAGACCTTCGAGCCCCTTCAGCAGTTCCTCTTCCGTCATGCGCTCGATGGCGACTTCGGTGTCGTCGGCATCAACGCTCGCCCCGGCGGAGCCGATCAGCGGAACGGTATCGGGCTCAGGCTCGTCGACCTCGACGAACTTCTGCAGCGAATGGACCAGCTCTTCGCGGAGGTCTTCCGGAGAAATCGTCTGTTCGGCGATCTCCCGCAGCGACACCACCGGATTCTTGTCGTTGTCGCGGTCGATGGTGAGCTGGGAGCCGGACGAAATCATCCGCGCCCGGTGCGCGGCCAGCAGAACCAGGTCGAACCGATTGTTGACCTTGTCAATGCAGTCTTCGACGGTGACGCGAGCCATCGACTGTCGCTCCGTTCAGTTGTTTCCAGAGTTTGCGATTATGCACGCTAGGTATAGCGGCCCCGACCAATTCGCAAGCGACAATTTGGTGGTTTGGCCGCATATACGGTCAACAAAGCGTTCGATCGTCGTGATTTTGGCCCCGATTGCTGATTTACGCCGTATTTGCACGTTTTGGTAAGCCTTGGGTCATTTGGACACCAAAAGGCTTAAATGCTTGATCACAGTTTCGCCGCACCGCTTGAAGCCTCGACGCGGTCGATCCAAGCAAGCGAATTCAGGCTCTGAGCTTTAGGTAAGGAAATTAGCCGTGGCAGCGGCCGCATCGGCCGTGCCCAACGCGAACGTTAACCACAATAAGAAGCGGGATAATCCTTGATGCCTTCCACGTCGAACAAAATTGCGCTCTTCATCGATGGCGCCAACCTTTATGCGACCGCCAAGACGCTGGGCTTCGACATCGACTACAAGCGTTTGCTGCGCGAGTTTCAAAGCCGGGGGGACCTGCTCCGCGCATTCTACTACACCGCGATCATCGAAGATCAGGAATACTCGTCGATCCGCCCGTTGATCGACTGGCTCGACTATAACGGCTACACCGTGGTGACCAAGGCCACCAAGGAGTTCGTGGACCAGACCGGCCGCCGAAAGGTCAAGGGCAACATGGACATCGAACTCGCCGTCGATGCCATGGAACTGGCGGAGCATGTCGACCAGATCGTGCTGTTCTCCGGAGACGGCGATTTCCGGTCGCTGGTGGAAGCGGTGCAGCGCCGCGGCGTCCGGGTCACCGTGATCTCCACGATCGCCAGCCAGCCGCCGATGATCGCCGACGAGTTGCGTCGGCAGGCCGATGTGTTTACCGATCTGGTGGAACTACAATCCAAGCTCGGCCGTGACCCGGCGGAGAGACCTGCCGCGCGTGAGCACCGTGAGCCGCGCCACACGCCGCAGTTCCTGCACCGCAGCACCAGCACCATTGCACCCAGGGGCGATGAGGAAGATTTCGAAGACTGACGCCCCTCCCGCACCCCGCGCCCGCTCAACCGGGCCGGCAGCTGTCCCCGCAACACCCCTCCCCGTGACTGCCGCTGCGGCCGAGCCTGGCCGCGATTGCCGCCTCTGCCCGCGGCTCGCCAGCTTTCGCGATTCGGTCCGGGCGCGGGAACCATCGTGGTTCAACGCCCCGGTTCCCTCGTTTGGCGACCGCCTGGCGTCGCTGCTGGTGGTTGGTCTGGCGCCGGGGCTGCAGGGCGCCAACCGGACCGGCCGCCCGTTCACCGGGGATTATGCCGGCGAGCTGCTTTACGGCACACTGACGGAATTCGGCTTCGCCCACGGCCACTACCAGGCGCGACCGGATGACGGCCTGCAACTGGTCGATTGCCGGATCAGCAACGCGGTGCGCTGCGTCCCGCCGCAGAACAAGCCGCTGCCGGTGGAGATCGGGACCTGCCGGCAGTTTCTCGCCGCGACGCGGGCGGACATGCCGCGGCTGCGGGCCGTGGTGATGCTCGGCCGCATCGCCCATGATTCGACCCTGAAGGCCTTTGGCCTCCGCGCCGGCGACGCCCCCTTCGGCCACGGCCGCGAGCATCAGGCCGGCGACGTCCGGCTGTTCGACAGCTATCATTGCTCCCGCTACAACACCAACACCGGGGTGCTGACGGCCAAGATGTTCAAGGCGGTGTTCGCCAGCGTGCGGCGCCATCTCGACGCGGGTAAAGAACCGGAACTCTAGCCGCGGCTGCGCAGCAGCCGGCCCTTTTCCCGGCTCCAGTCGCGCTTCTTTTCGGTCTCGCGCTTGTCGTGGAGCTTCTTGCCCTTGGCCAGCGCAAGCTCGAGTTTGGCGCGGCCCTGTTCGTTGAAATAGAGTTTTAGCGGGATCAGGGTCATGCCCTCGCGCTCCACCGCGCCGATCAGCTTGTTGATCTGGCGCTTGTGCAGCAGCAGTTTACGCGGCCGCCGCGGTTCGTGGTTGAAGCGGTTGGCCTGCAGGTATTCCGGGATATTGGCGTTCACCAGCCAGATTTCTCCGGCCCGCGGATCGGCATAGGACTCCGCGATCGTGCTCTTGCCGCTGCGGATCGATTTGACCTCGGTGCCGGTCAGCGAGATGCCCGCCTCGAAGGTATCCTCGATGGCGTAATTGAAACGCGCCTTGCGGTTTTCGGCGACGACCTTGATCGCGCGCTTGGCCTTCTCAACCATCATGAACACAGCCTCGCGCGCGGGAGATGAAGCGACGGCGCGGCACGCGCCCGGGCCGCGCCAACCGGCGCCGGGCCCGGCACCAGAAAAAAATCAGGCTCGTGATTTCAACAGATCCCGAATTTCCCCAAGCAGCACTTCCTCGCGGGTCGGCGCCGGCGGCGGCTTCGGCGCTTCCGCATCCTTGCGCTTCATCTGGTTCATCAACCGGATCACCACGAAAAGCACGAAGGCGACGATCAGAAAATTCAGAACGAGGGTTAGAAAGCTTCCCCAAGCCAGTACCGCACCTTGCTTTTTGGCGTCAAGAAGATTGCTCGCAGTGACCTTTGCGGACAACGGCAGGAAGTAGTTCGAGAAGTCGAGCCCGCCGGTGATGGCGCCGATGATCGGCATAATAATGTCATTGACCATCGAGTTCACGATCGCGCCAAAGGCCAAGCCGATGATGACGCCGACCGCGAGATCGACGACATTGCCCTTCATGGCGAAATCGCGAAATTCCTTCAGCATCGTTCCCCCTCAGAATCGTTCCGGCAATAGTTGAAATCGCACTCGCACTAGTTGAGCAGACCGGCATGCACCATGGCGCTGCGGACCGCGGCCTTGGTCGGCTCGGATACGGGAACCATCGGCAGCCGCACGTCGGCCGTCAACTTGCCCAGCAGCGAGAGCGCGTATTTGATCGGGGACGGATTGGTCTCAATGAACAAATTTGTATGCAACGGCATAAGCTTGTCGTGAAGCTTTAAAGCTTCGACATAATCTCCGCGCAGGCACGCGGCCTGGAACTCGGCACACAGCCGCGGCGCCACATTGGATGTCACTGAGATGCAGCCATGGCCGCCATGGGCGTTGAACCCCAGTGCGGTTCCGTCCTCGCCGGACAGCTGATTGAAGCCGTCGCCCATCGCGGCGCGCTGCTGCGAAACCCGCACCATGTTGGCGGTAGCGTCCTTCACCCCGGCGATGTTCTTCAGTTCGTACAGCCGCTTCATGGTGTCGACCGACATGTCGATCACCGACCGGCTTGGAATGTTGTAGATGATGATCGGAATGCCGATCGCGTCGTTGATCGCCTTGTAGTGCTGGTAGAGCCCCTCCTGGGTCGGCTTGTTGTAGTAGGGTGTTACCACCAGCACCGCGTCGCCGCCGGCTTCCTCGGCATGGCGCGCCAGTTCGACCGCCTCGGACGTCGAGTTGGACCCCGCGCCAGCAATGACCGGCACCCGGCCCCGCGCCTCGTCGACGCACCATTCCACGACCTTCTTGTGTTCGATGTGGCTCAGCGTCGGGCTCTCGCCGGTGGTGCCGACGGGAACCAGTCCGTTGGTTCCCTCATCGATCTGCCAGCTGACCAGCTGCCGGAACGCAACCTCGTCGAGCGCCCCATTTTTGAACGGCGTCACCAAGGCGGTATAGGAGCCGCGGAAATTCGTCTTGGCTGCCATCGTCACTCTCTCCACTCCTCGTGTGTCACGCAAAAATTCCGGCTCATCGAACTTCGCCGAAAGGCCGTTCCTTGTCTAAACCAGCACGGGAAGCCTGCAAAGGCCGCGATTTCGCCTTGCTGTCCGAGCATAACGCCATGCTACCACAATTAGTGTTTTGTCCATAACTTCAATGAAATACAAGTTTCGCGAGTTGCCTGCGCGTGATTCGTTGCAAACACCCGCGTGAGTCCCACGCGACGCGACAAGGGGCGCAAGACGTGACGCCATTGCCCGACGGCTTCGTACTGCAGTCGAAGAAGCGACCGCGCTGGCGCAGCCTCGCGCTTGCGACGGTGTCCGGATTGACGCTCGCCACCGTCGCTGCCGCGGCCACCGTTCCGCTGCCAAAGCCCCGCCCGCTGCCGCGCCACGCGGCCGTTGCGGCCAAATCGGGTGAGGCCAAATCCAGCATCGCCACCAAACCTGCTCCGGTCGGGAGCAAGGCCGTGGTGGCGGCGCCAGCCCCGGTGCCGACATCCGCGCACGCGCCGCACAAGCCGGCCGCACCGCTCGCCGTTTCGGACAGCTCGGCGACCTCGCAGTCGGATGCCGACGCGGTCGGGCGGGTGATCGAGCTGATCCGCGAGCAGAAGGATCCGGCGGCGGCGACCCAGGCGAGTGCCGCCATCGACGATCCGGTGGCGCGCAAGCTGGCCGAATGGATCATCCTGCGAAGTGAAGACTACGGCGTGCACGCCGACCGCTATCGGACGTTTCTCACCGCCAATCCGAGCTGGCCGGGCCTGAACTTCCTGCGTCGGCGGGGCGAGGCAGCGCTGTGGGACGACAAGGAAAGCGACGCCACCGTCCTCAACTGGTTCGGCAGCGACGAGCCGGTCTCCGGCAAGGGACGGCTGGCGCTGGCGCGCGCCCTGCTCGCGCGCGGCGACCGCCGCAGCGCCGAGCGGCTGGTCCGCGACGCCTGGCGTGGCGACGTCATGTCGGGCGACACCGAGACCGCCGCACTGGAGCAGTTCGGCGCCCTGCTCAGCGCGGCAGACCACAAGGCGCGGATGGACTACGCGCTCTACGCCAACGACGCCGAAATTGCGCTACGCGCGGCGCATCGGCTTGGGGCGGGCTACGTCGCGCTGGCCAAGGGGTGCCTCGCCGCCAATCGCAAGGCGGACAACGAGAAGGCGCTGCTCGATGCCGTGCCGCACGAGCTGCGCGACGATCCGGGCTACCTGCTCAGCCGCATCCGGCAGCTGCGACGCGAAGAGAAGAACGCGCAGGCCGCGCAGCTGATGCAACAGGCGCCGCGCGATCCGGCTCGGCTGGTCAACGTCGACGAATGGTGGGTGGAGCGGCGGTTGCTCGCCCGCAAGCTGCTCGACGACGGCGACAACCGCACCGCCTATCTGGTGGCCCGCGACGCGGCGCTGCCGGCGCGCGACATCTACAAGACCGAACAGCATTTCACCGCGGGCTGGATCGCGCTGCGGTTCCTCGACGATCCGGCGACGGCGGCGGCGCATTTCGCCCATATCGGCGTCGGCAGCAGCAATCCGACGGCGCTCGCCCGCGCCGGCTACTGGCAAGGCCGCGCGGAAGAAGCCATGGGCCGCGGCCAGGAGGCGCGCGCGGCCTACCAGTCGGCGGCGGCGCATTCGACCAGCTATTACGGGCAGCTCGCGCGCGCGCGACTGGGCCTGCCCCAGATCGCCCTGCGGGAAGCGCCGCCCCACTCGCGCGCGGCCGAGCGCTTCGAGATCGTTCGCGCGGTGGACTTGCTCTATGCGCTGGACGAAGCCGAGGTGACGGTGCCGATCCTGGCGGAACTGGGCGAACACGCCGAGGACGCGGATGCGCTGGCCGCGCTCGCCGACCTCGCGCAGCGCCACAACGACGCGCGCGGCATGCTGCTGGTGGGCAAGGCCGCGCTCAACCGCGGCTTGCCGTTCGACCACTACGCCTATCCGTTGTCGGGCATTCCGGCCTACCGGACCATGGGGCCGGAGGTCGAGCGCAGCGTGGTGTTCGCCATCGCGCGGCAGGAAAGCGCGTTCAATCCCAAGGTGGTCTCCAGCGCCAACGCCATGGGCCTGCTGCAGGTGACGCCCGACGCGGGGCGCTACGTCACCAAGAAATACGGCGAGGCGTTCGACCAGCGGCGGCTGTTGTCCGACCCGTCCTACAACGCCTCGGTCGGGGCGGCCGAACTCGGCGGCCTGATCGAGGACTACCGCGGCTCCTACATCATGACATTCGCCGGCTACAACGCCGGACGCGGCAGCGTGAGAAAATGGATCGAGCGCTACGGCGACCCGCGCGACCCGAAAGTCGATGCGGTGGACTGGGTCGAGCGCATCCCGTTCTCGGAGACCCGCAACTACGTGCAGCGGGTGATGGAAAACCTGCAGGTCTACCGGGCCCGATTCGGCGGCGGCACGCGGTTGCAGATCGAGGCCGACCTGCGCCGTGGCGGCGTCGTGGAATAGTGGCTGCACGCGGCAAGCGTTGCTGACCGCGTCGTGACGGCCTCCGGCGCTCGTTGTACTTGACCGGCAGTTTCAGCTTCGCGTCAGCGGGCCCGGACGAGCAATCTCCATATGCGCTTGAAATATCTGAGTTATCTTAGGCGCGATGGGTTGGTCGATGAAGCGGCCAGGGGCGCCTCCATCCGGTCAGGGCCGCCAGGCAACAGACTTCGATGACGAGCCGGCAGATTGCAAATCTCCACCTTGCGGGCGGCGGCGGCGTCGGGCATATGCAGCGCTGACGGAGATATGGCCGAGTGGCTGAAGGCGGCGGTTTGCTAAACCGTTATAGGGTTGTAAAGCCCTATCGAGGGTTCGAATCCCTCTGTCTCCGCCATCATCAATCAAATAACATATTGAAGTTTCTGATATTTTTGTTGCGC
>JBKQQE010000233.1:0-5905 GCA_052326245.1 Xanthobacteraceae bacterium
GCACGGCCCAGGTCGACGGCACGGTCGGCGCCGATGTCGTCGTCGGCGCATTCTGCGAGGTCGGCCCGTCCGTCGTGCTCGGCGACGGCGTTCGCCTGCACCAGAATGTGATTCTGACGGGCGATACGCGAATCGGCGCCAATACCGAGATCTTCCCTTTTGCCTCGATCGGCCAGCCGGGACAGCTGAAAGGCAAGGCGGGCCGCGCCGGGCGGCTGACCATCGGCGAGCGCTGCGTGCTGCGGGAATATGTCTCGATCAATGCCGGATCGGAAAAGGCGGACCTCCTGACTGAAGTCGGAGATGATTGCCTGTTCATGGTCGGCGCGCACGTCGCGCACGACTGCAGGATCGGAAGCAACGTCGTGCTGGTCAATTATGCGGGCCTCGCCGGCCACTGCGTGGTCGGCGACCATGTCACGGTTTCGGGCTACTCGGCCGTGCACCAGTTCGTCCGCATCGGCGAGTCGGCCTTTGTCGGGGCGCAGTCGGCGGTGGAGAACGACATCATCCCGTTCGGCATGGTGCTGGGCAACCGCGCCCGGTTGAAGGGCCTCAACATCATCGGGCTTCGGCGCCGCGGCGTCGCCAACAACCGGATCCATGCGCTGCGCGTCGTCTATCGGGATCTGTTCGCCCAGGCCGGCACGTTGCGCGCCCGCGTCGACGAACTGCGCTCCAGGGTCGGGCAGGATCCGCTGGCCGTCCAGATTCTCGACTTCCTGCAGGCCGACAGCAGGCGTTCGCTCTGCCTGCCTGATCTCAAGGACGTTGCTTCCTGACGCGCGGCGGGGCGGCCGCGCGCGCCGGCCGCGGCGCTCACGCCGATGCCGGCAGCGGCTTGTTGCCGCCGGCGAGATAGGCGCTGTGCAGGATCTCCGGGTGGTCGCGCAGCTCGGCGGCGCTGCCGTCATAGACCACGCGCCCGCGCTCCAGCACATAGGCATGCCGCGACAGCCGCAGCGCCAGCGTGGTGAACTGCTCGATCAGGAGAATTCCCACGCCCGCTTCGGTGATGCGCGGCAGCGTGTCGGCGAGGCGCTTGACCACGGTCGGCGCCAGCCCGAGCGACAATTCGTCGATCAAGAGGAAGCGCGGCTGCGCGATCAGCGCCTGGCCCATGCTGACCATCTGTTTCTGGCCGCCGGACAAGGCGCCGCCGGCGACCTCGAGCCGCGGCTTGAGTTCGGGGAACAGCGTCAGCACGCGGTCGATTTCGTCGGCGAGCGTCGCGGCCGGGTGCATCGAGCCCGCGGCGCGCAGGTTGTCCTTCACCGTGAGCGACGACAGGATCCGGTGTCCCTCCGGCACCACCGCGATGCCGGCGCGGCGAATGGCGTCCGGCGCGAGGCCGCTGATGCGCCTGCCGCCGAAGCTGATGGCGCCCGAATGGGTCGGCAGCGCGCCGGCGATGCCGCCGACCAGCGACGACTTGCCGGCGCCGTTGGCGCCGACCAGCGCGGTGACTTCCCCCGGCGCGATGTCGAGCGAGATGCCGTGCAGCACCGCTTTGCCGGCGCGATGCAGCAC
Organism: Xanthobacteraceae bacterium; assembly: GCA_052326245.1. Classification (GTDB taxonomy): domain Bacteria; phylum Pseudomonadota; class Alphaproteobacteria; order Rhizobiales; family Xanthobacteraceae; genus Bradyrhizobium_A. The sequence continues at coordinate 1,531 of JBKQQE010000233.1, forward strand.
CAAGCCGCGGACTTCGATGGCTCCGGCGCCGCTCATCTCAGGCGTTCCCCAGATAGGCTTCGCGCACCGCCGGCTCCTCGAGCACGGCGCGGGTGGCGCCGAGCGCCAGCCGCTTGCCGAAATCGAGCACCAGCGTTTCCGTGCAGGTGACCGCGATCAGGTCGACGTCGTGGTCGATCAAGAGGATCTGCGCCCCGAACGCCGAGGGAATACCGAGGATGCCCTGCTTCAGCAGCGTGGATTCGTTCTCGTTCAGTCCGGCGGCCGGCTCGTCCATCAGGATCAGGCGCGGCGCGCCGACCAGCGCTTTGGCGACCTCGACCAGCCGCCGTTCGAACAGGTTGAGCGCGGCGCCCAAGGTCTGCGCCACCGCTCCCAGCCCGACATAATGCAGCGCGCGCTCGACCTGGTCCTCGGCGGCAAGCTCGGCGCGGGGCATGTGGTCGGCCAGCGCGAGCACGTTGTCCCACACCGTCAGGTCGTCGGCGATCTGCTCGGTCTGGAAGGTGCGCCGCAGCCCGAAGCGGACGCGCTCGGTCGGGGTCAGCGTCAAGAGGTCGACCCCGTCGATCTGGATCGAGCCCTGGCGCGGCCGCACGAAGCCGGACAGCACGTTGAGCAGCGTGGTCTTGCCGGCGCCGTTGGGGCCGATCAGGCCGACGATCGGCGCCGCGAGGTCGGCGCAGAGCGCATCGAGCGGGCGAACCGCGCCGAATTGCACCGTGACGTCCTGGATCCGGATCATCGGCGCGCCCGCAGCAGCAGGCGCTCGATCCGCGCGACCAGCGCGCCGATCTGGCCCGCGATCCCGGTGGGTGCGGTGATCAGCGCGTGCAGCAGCGCCGCGCCGAAGAACATCATGGCGACGTTGCCGTCGACGCCGTAGTCGGTCAAAAGCGACGGCACGGCGCGCAGCAGCAGGCCGGTGATCACCGCGCCGACCCAGTTGTAGACGCCGCCGACCACGGTGAGCGCGAACAGGCTCAGCGACTCGGAGGCGGGAAAGGCCCGGCCGTCGAGCTGGCCGACGGCGCCCGCCAGCAGCGCGCCGGCGACGCCGGCAAGGAATCCGGCCAGCGCGAACGCCCAGGTCTTGTAGAGCAGCAGGTTGACGCCGGCGGCGAGCGCCGTGGTTTCGCCGGCGCGGATCAGCGCCCAGGCGCGCCCGGGCCTGGTCCTGCGGTGCAGCTCGACCGCCATCAGCCCCAGCGCGACCACGATTGCCGAATAGAGGAAATAGGCGTCGTTGGACAGCGCGGCTGCCGGCCGCGCCATCATGATCCGCTGGGTGGCGTCGGCGCGGCCGAGGAAGCCGGTGCCGCCGTCGGGAAAGCCCCAGGCATTGATCACCACCTGGAAGCCGCCCGCCAGCATCAGCGTGACCAGCGCGAGATAGAGGCCGCGCAGCCGCAGCGCCGGCAATCCCCACACCACGCCGACCGTGGACGAGACGATCCCCGCCGCCAGGAGGTTGAGCTCGAACGGCAGGTGAAACGCGAAGCTCAGCCGCAGCGCCACCCAGCCGCCGACGCCGAGCAAGCTGTACTGGCACAGCGAGACCAGCCCGAGCTGGCCGTAGAGCAGGCCGACCCCCGAGGCGGCAAGCCCGATGGCGACCGCCGAGGTCAGGGTGGCGATCCAGTAGCCGTTGGCGAGCACTGCCGCGATCGCCGCCGCGCCGATCAGCAGCACCGGAATGGCGAAGACGTTGCGGTAGCGCCTCAGACTCGGGCGGCGGATCGCGCCGACGTCGCCGGCGGCGGTGGCATCGATGGCGCTCATCGCTGCTCCGATCTCGGTACGCGGCTCGTCGAGAACAGCGCGACCGCAATCAGCGCGATCACGAACGGCGTGGCGGTGCGATAGGGCGCAACCGCCGGCAGGATGCTCAGGCAGGCTTCGATCACGCCGATCGCCAGCCCAAAAGCCGCCGTGGCGGTCAGCGACGAAAGTCCGCCGAGGATCGCGGCCGCGATCGCCGGGATCACCAGGAATGTCAGCTGCAGGCCCTGCAGCCGCACCATGTTGGCCAGCAGCACGCCGCAGATCCCGGCGGATACGCCGCTGATCACCCAGGCGATGGTTTCCACCGACAGCACGCGGATGCCGAGCAGGCCGGACAGGTCGCGGTTGTCGGCCAGCGCGCGCATGTTCAGCCCCAGCCGCGTCCGCGCTAGCAGCAGGGTGATGCCGGCGACGATCGCGATCGCCAGCGCGATCGCCAGGATGCGCGTCATGGTGAGGCGCGTGCCGAACACGTCGATATAGGAAAAGTCGGTGGGCAGGGTCAGGCGGCGCGGAATCTCGCCCCACATCCAGCCGATGAAGCCGAGCAGCACCAGCGCGAAGCCCAGCGTGCCGGCGGCGCGAACCACCGGATCGCGAAACGACAGCCGCGGAGCGATCAATCGCCCGTAGAGGTAGGACATCAGGGTGGCGACGGCGATCGCCGTCAGCCAGCCCAGCGGCGCCGGATAGCCGGCATTGGCGACCGACCACGCGCAAAACGCCCCCAGCGCGCCGACGGCGCCGTAGGCGAAGTTGAGAACGCCGGTGGCACGGAACAAGACCACGAGCCCGACGCCTGACAGGGCATAGACCGCTCCGATACCGAGGCCGGACACGAGGAAGGGAAGCAACATATCGACGCGTTAATCCAGAACGACGTGTTGGTCGGGCAAGAGGATGATCCGGACCGGAACGGCCGCGTTAGCGAAAAGTGCAAACCGGTTTTCCGAAAAGATCAAGCTCAAACAAAGAGGTCTTTATCGGTGAAGCGGGCCGATGGGCGGCGGTCAGGCCGCCCATCGGCGGAGTTTCAGCGGACGATGCCGGCCTTCTGCTCGTAGGCGCGGATGTCGGCGAGCTCGGGATCGACGACCTTCGAGCATTCCGACACGACTTTCCAGGTGTTGCCGCTGGTGATCGAGGTCCGCAGCGTGTTGTTGGCGTTGTGGCGGGGCAATTCGGCGCCCATGTACCACGAGCTGCACAGGATATCGCTGTCGAACTTCTTCACCCCGCGCAGCGCTTCCGACACGGTGGCGCGGTCGAGCTTGGCCGGGTCGAGCTTGAGCAGGGTTTCGGTGGCGAGGCGGGCGGCGAGATAGCCGGCCTGCGCGAAGGTGTCGCGCGGCACGTCCTTCGACGCATACTTGTCCATCACCGCCAGCCAGTTGGCGTTGTCCGGCTCCTTGGAGTCGATCGGCTGGAATTCCATGTTGACGACGAACTTGCCGTCCCATGCCGGGCCGAGCGCGCCGGGCACGTCGTTGCTGTATCCCGACGCCGCCGACCCGAACCTGATCTTGTCCATCAGGCCCTGCTGTTCGGCCGCGACCAGGAACGGCAGCATCACGCCCTTGGGCAGGCCGAGGATGATGGAGTCCGGCTTGCTGCTGGCGGCCTGCAGGATCGACGAGTTGGCGTCGGCGGAGCCCGGATCGACCAGGATCGTGCTCGACTTCAGGCCGTTGGCCTTCGCCCACTGCTCGATGCCGTCGCACGACCACGCGCCGACATTGGGAATGTTGGGGGCGATGCAGACGAAGGTCTTGGCGCCGTATTTCTGGTTGATGAACTGGGCCGCCGCGATCGAGGACAGCCGCGGTCCGGCATTCAGCGGGGCGTAGTTCCTGGCGGTGTAGCATTCGCGCGGAACGCCGACGCCGGCGATCACGACGGTGTGGCGGGCCTCGTAGCCCTTGGCGTGGGCGGCGCATTCCACGACGCTGGAATTGCCGACCATCGCCAGCACCTTCTGGTCGTCGACCAGCTTGGCGCGCAGCTGCGCCGCGGTCTCCGGATTCCACTGGTCGTCGCCGACGATGTAGTTGACCGGCCGGCCGTTGATGCCGCCGTTTTCGTTGACGCACTTGAAGAAGGCTTCCGCGGAACGGGCGGACGCGCTGAAGTCGTCAGGCCCGGTCTTGCTGACGATCGCGCCGAGATTGATCGGTGCGCCGGTCGCCTTCTGCCCGTTGTTCAACCCGCATTTGATGGTCGCGGCCTGGGTATCGGACAGCGCGGCGAAGCCGGCCATGGCCGCCGCAATGGTCGCTGCGGCGATAACTGAACGAGACATCGATGTTCTCCCCCTCGAATGATTGGCCCTTGGAATCGGCAAAACTGAGCTTTGTTGAAAACGGCTCTGAACCTGGGTCGAAATACCCAACAGCGGGCCCACAGCGCTCAAGACCGTCCCGCAACTGAAGCGCGGCCACCTTAGTTGAAAGGGCAACCGGGAGCAGGGCGGTGCATTGATCCGGCGAGAATCATCAGTTGACCGACAGCGATAAGCCCTGCTGCGGCGGCTACCGGCAGCCCGAACCGCGATCTAGAACGATCGGCAAAATGGTTGGAAGAAACGAGCAGG
>JBKQQE010000234.1:0-2725 GCA_052326245.1 Xanthobacteraceae bacterium
CGGGCCATTCCAGCTGCTTGTAGCCGACGGCGTCGAGCGTGGGTCCCATCGCGGTCTGCAGCACCAGCGGGCTGACGGAATCCGGATCGAGCTCGCGCACCGCGCGCTCGGCGATCGCCGCCGTGCCTTCCGGGTCGTACATCAGCTGCTTGTTCGAAATGCCGGCATACTTCGCCAGCCAGAACGTGGCGAACAGCGTCACCGGCATGCGGTCGGGCTGGCGCAGCGCGACGCAGTCCAGCGTGCGCTGCCAGCGCTTGTCGTAGGACGCTTTCGCGTCGAGGGCGGGCGCGGGCGCGGCAATCACGGTCATTGCACCGCTCCCATCCAGCCCCGGCACAGCGCCACCGCCTCGACGGCGTTGACGCCGAAGGCGTCGGCGCCGGTATAGGCGCGCACGGTTTCGTCGATCTGGCCGCCGCCGATCATGATCTTGGTGCGGTCGCGCAGGCCGGCCTGGCCGATCGATTCGATCGTCTCCTTCATCGAGTCGAAGGCCAGCGTCAGGAACCCGGACAGCCCGACCACGTCGGGCTGGTAGTCCTTGATCTCGGTGATGAAACGCTCGGCGGGAACGTCGATGCCGATGTCCTTCACCTCGAAGCCGTTGATGTCCAGCATGAAGGTCACGATGTTCTTGCCGATATCGTGCAGGTCGCCGTGCACGGTGCCGATCAGGACCTTGCCGAGTTTCTTCGGCTCCTCGCCCGGCCCGTTCTTGATCAGCGGCTTGGCGATGGCGCCGACGGCGTCGAGCATCTCGCCGGCGAGCACGAGCTCGGGCAGGAAGTAGTCCCCGCTCTCGAAGCGCTTGCCGACGATATCCATGGCGTTGCGGCACAGCTCCAGCACGCGCAATGGATCGACGCGCTGCTCGAGCAGCATGTTCTTGGCCAGCGCCAGCGCCTCGTCTTCCTGCATGTCGGCCAGCCATTCGACCAGCTGTCGTTCCTGCTCGGTCATCTCGCTCATTGCATTCTCCTCCCCGCCGTTGTTGTTGCTCACGCCACGCTGGACTGCGGGCCCTCGCGAATGCCCGATCGGACGATGGCCTCCGCCAGCACCGCCTCGTTGCGGTGCCCCATCAGGTGCACGCCGCCGACGCCCTCGATCTGCCGGATCGCGCGGATCGACTCCACCAGCACGTCGAGCCCTTCGGCGACCTGGTCCTGCGCGGCGGCCACGCGCCTGATGACGTCCTGCGGGACGTGCACGCCGGGAACGTGGCGCAACATCCAGTGCAGCGCCCTGGCGCTGTTCAGCGCGCCGACGCCGACGATGATCCGGCTGCGCCGATGCAGCCCGCGTTCGCGCACCGCCTGCATGAATTGCTCGAGCAGCCGCAGGTCGAAGCAGAACTGGGTCTGGATGAAGCCGGCGCCGCTGTCGAACTTCTGCTCCAGATTGGCGACGCGGTCGGCGAACGGCGGCACGAACGGGTTGGCCGTGGCGCCGAGGAACAGGTCCGGCGCGACGTCGAGCTTGCGGCCGGAGGCGAACTCGCCCCTGTCGCGCATGTCGCGCGCGATCCGCAGCAGCGTCACGGCGTCGAGATCGAACACCGGTTTCGCCTGCGGGTGGTCGCCCTGGCCGACGTCGTCGCCGGTGAGGCAGAGGAAGTTGCGGACGCCGAGCGCGGCGGCGCCGAGAATGTCGCCCTGCACGGCGATGCGGTTGCGGTCGCGGCAGGCGATCTGGCACACCGGCGTGTGACCGTGGGCCGCCAGCACGGCGGCCGCCGCGGCGCTCGACATGTGGCAGTTGCCGCCGGCGCCGTCGGTGATGTTGACGGCGTCGACCAGTCCGGAAAAGCGCGCCGCCCGGGCCAGCAGCGCCGAGGGATCGGCGGAATCCGGCGGCGCGATCTCGACGGTGACGACGAAACGCGGCGAGCGGCAGGCCTGTTCGAACCGCTCGATCGGCCGCTCGCGCGCCGCGGGCGCATCGGCTTGCGGAGTATCCGTCAGCCCCTCGATCACGCGAATCCAGGTCGAGCGTCCCTTGCGGGAATGATCGATCGGCGCCAGCACCGGCGCGCGGCCCGGCGGCGCGATGCGCTTGCGGCCCTCCAGCGCCTCGACCCAGACGCAGCGCATGGCGCGGTCGATCTCGCAGCTGCCGTCGGGGCGGACGCCGCCGCAGGGACCGTTGCGCATCCGCTTGGCGCAATTGGTCGGGCAGGCCATGCCGGTCGACGCCAGCGCGCACTGGCCGCACATCCGGCAATCGAACATCAGGCCCTTGGCCCAGCGCTCGACCGGCTTCAACACTATCTCGGAACGGGATGCCCCCAACCAGCGCACCGCCGGGGCAAGCGCGGGAGCAATGCGGCTGAACAGGCCGTAGAGCTGCTCCAGCCCCGCGGCGTGCCGCACACTCCAGTACCTCAATGCCCTCATCGCTCGACGCCTTTTACGGTCGACCGGCCTCCCTGGGACCATTGAGCAGATTTTGTATACATTTTCGGCCAGATGAAATTGATGCCGATCAATTTTCTGGAAGGCGCGCGTCAAAAGCAGCCAATAATGCAGCCCTGGCCATCGCCATCGTGGCCCGATTTATCGGCCCTCCCATATTTTTGTATACAATTATGCAGCACAGGGGTTTCTGGCGGCGGCTTTTCCGACCGATCCAGGGCGAGCGGATCCGATGTATCGTGCTGGCGCCGCGCGCGGGCCGGGACGCCCCGACAGATACATATTGGTTTTCGCCATGGCCGATCCGT
>JBKQQE010000235.1:0-7574 GCA_052326245.1 Xanthobacteraceae bacterium
AGCCGAAGCGCAGCAGCGCGCCGGTCTTCATCTGCTGCAGGCGCGCCACGTCGGGCGGCTCGCGGTCGCCGAAGCGGCCTTCGCCGGCAAGGTCGAGCATCTGGCCGCCGGCCATGCCGCCGATGCCGGAGGCGCGCGCCAGCGCGCGGGTCAGCGCCAGCCGCACGCCGGCGTCGGGGTGGACTTCGTCGCGGGTGGTGAGGTCGAAGGCGATGGTGAGCAGCGCGTCGCCGGCGAGAATGGCGGTGGCGTCGTCATATTTCTTGTGGGTGGTCGGGCGGCCGCGGCGCAGGTCGGAATTGTCCATCGCCGGCAGGTCAACGTGGATCAGCGAATAGCACTGGATGCATTCCAGCGCCGCCCCCACCATGAGCGCGCCGGCCGGCGCCACCTCGAACAGCGCCGCGCTTTCCACCACCAGGAACGGCCGCAGCCGCTTGCCGCCGTTCAGGCTGCCGTAGCGCATCGCCTCGAGCAGCCGGCGCGGCCGGGCGATCTCGTTGGTCAACACCTCGTCGGACAGGATCCGGCCGAGCAGGGTTTCGATGTCCTCGGCGGTGCGGTCAAGCCGTCGGGCGAAGTCCTGCGGTGTAGGCGTCTGGGTCATTCAGCAATGCTCCTGCAAGAATTTTGACGCGACCTTCCGCCATGGATCCCGGGCCGTCAAACCCTGCGGCGGCCTGCCGCGGGTGGAGCGGGGGGCGATTCCGCGCTATGGCGGAGAGAGCAGAGTCCCCAGGATCCCCGTCGAATGTCGCAATTTCGATGAGCCGGTAGCACAGCCCTTGCGCGTTGTCCGCAGACTTCTCCTGCTGTTGGTTATCGTGCTGGCGCTGCCCTATGTGCTGGCGCCGTTCTACGGGCGGGGGCATCCGGTCTCGACGCCGATGCTGTGGCGCTGGGCCACCGGCGGCGCGGTCGAGCGCGACTGGGTCGATCTCGACACCATCTCGGCCGCCTTGCCGCGCACGGTGATCGCCGCCGAGGACGCCGGTTTCTGCAGCCATCACGGCGTCGACTGGGACACGCTGCAAAGGCTCTCGGACGCGGCCGAGGAGGGCGAGGTGACGCGGGGCGGCTCGACCCTGACCCAGCAGCTCGCCAAGAACCTGTTCCTGTGGCCGGGCCGCAGCTTCATCCGCAAGGGCCTGGAATTGCCGCTGGCGCTGTGGCTCGATCTGGTGCTGTCGAAGCGGCGGATCATGGAACTCTACCTCAACATCGCCGAATGGGGCCCGGACGGCCGGTTCGGCGCCGAGGCCGGCGCGCGCTATGCCTTCGGCCACGGCAGCGGCGAGCTCAGTTGGCGCGAAGCCGCCCTGATGGCCGCCATCCTGCCCAATCCGGTCAGCCGCAGCGCCCGCATCCCGGGTCCCGGCGTGCGCCGGCTGGCGGGGAAATATGCAGCGCGGGCACAGGCTTATGCCCTACCGACGTGCCTGGCGGCGAGCCGGCGGGGGTGACGTGGGTGATGCCGGGATGAACCGCGAACTTCGGAAACACAGAGCACTAGATTTAACCGGCCCCTTCCTCTATAAGCCCGGCCTCAATCTGGATTTTCCGCTCGCGATGCCGGCTTCGGCCGCCCCTTTTGGGGTGAGTGGCGTACCACCTGCAAGGACTTCCCCTATGGCCGTTCCAAGACGAAAAACATCGCCCTCGCGGCGTGGCATGCGTCGCTCTGCCGACGCGCTCAAGTCCCCGACCTATGTCGAGGACAAGGATTCCGGCGAACTGCGCCGCCCGCACCATCTCGATCTGAAGACCGGGATGTACAAGGGCCGCCAGGTTCTGAAGCAGAAGAAAGATCTCTGAGCGGCGCCCGCGCCTGAGGCGCGGCGTGGCGATGAGACGGGTGCGATTTCATCGCGCCAGCGGCGCGGGTCTCCACAGAAGCGTCGCAAATCCCGTGTGTCTTGCTTGCTGTCGCGCGGCCCGGGGCCGAGAAATGAGGGCTCGCAGATGGTCGGTTTCCCGCTGCTTCTGATCCCGCTCGCGATCGTCAATATCCTGGTTTTCCTGATGCCCGGGGTGTCGTTCAGCGCCCCGCTGGCGACCGTAGCACTGCTGTCGGGCGCGCGCTGGAACGTGACGTTCACCGACATCCTGGTCGCGCTCGGGATCGTGCTGATCCTGTTCGAGGTGCTCAAGGCCTCGCGCCCCCAGGGCCGCTATCTCACCGATCATCTGCTGTCGCTGCTGGCCTTGGCCGGCGCGCTGGCCGAATTCCTGTTGCTGCCGCAGTTCGCCGGTTCGGTGATGTTCCTGCTGGTGGTGATGATGGCGGTCGATTTTCTCGCCGGGATTTCCCTGCGGCTGCGGCGCGCGCCTGCGCCGGTGTCGCGCGACAGGCCCGCCTTGGTGCCGGCTGCGCCCGAACGTGCCGAGCGTGTCGAACCCGTGGTGCCCGCGCCCGCAGCCCGCGAAGGGGTCGAGCCGGCCGCGCATCCGGCGCCGCCCGCGGACGAGCCGCCCCATGCCCCGTCCACGGCGGTGGCGAACGATCGCTGAGGTTTGTCCGGGGCGCTCAGGCGACCCGGGAGGTGCCGACCGGCCGCGCCGCCGGCCTGTTCTTGCCGAGCGCCGCGCGATAGCTCGACTGGGCGTCTTCGGGGCTGGCGCGGCGCAGGATCCGGGTTTGCGGCACATGCGCCGCGGTCGCGATCAGCTGGGTGACGAAGGACGAATCGTGCCGCGTGATCGCGAACGAGCGCAGCGCCGGGCGTTGCGGGCCGGACCGCTCCGATCCGCCCACCAGCACCAGCGCCGTCGACGCGGGCCGTTCGCTGCCGTCAGGTCGGGGATCGTGGGAACCAGGGTCGGTCATCGGCGTCTCATTATGGCACAGATGGAGCCTCTACAAGCTCCACCTCGCAAGCGCCGTGCCGCGCCCCCCCTTCGCTCCCGGCACGCCGCGCGCGTCCCGCCGGATTGAAACGCCCCGCCGGATGGGGCGGCAATGGCCGCGCGCGGCGGTCCATTCTCCAGTTCGTTAAGAAATTGGCGTAGAATCAGCGCACATGTTCGGCTGTCCCGGTCGACCGTCCCGTCTGGACGGATCGGCGCCCTGTCCCGGATCGAGGCAATCTTGACACCCGCTGTTTCGACGACCGCGCGCGGCGCGCAGGACGGACCGCCAACCGGCACCGCGGCGCCGGCAGCGCCGGATGTGGCGGCGCTGGTGTCCAGCCTCGGCTACGCGGCCTTCAGCTGGGACCTCGCCACCGACGCGATCGGCTGGGACCCCAGCGCCGCCCGGGTGTTTGTCGAGATCCCGGCCGACGCGCTCGCTACCGGCAGCGCGCTCGCCAAATTGATCGAGCCGGCCCGCGCCATCCGTTCCGATGCGGTGCTGAATTCGTCTGTCAGCGACCTGGGCGACGGCGTGCCCTACCAGGTCGAATACGGCGTCCGCGCCAAAGCGTCCGCCGACCTGCTCTGGATCGAGGAGACCGGACGCTGGTTCGCCGGCGCCGACGGCAGGCCGGCGCGGGTCGAGGGCCTGGTGCGCCTCAACAACGAACGCCATGCCCGCGACGAACAGCTGCTCAAGCTGGCGCGCCACGATCCCCTGACCGGCGAGCTCAACCGCACCCACCTCGTGGCGGCGCTGGCCGAGGCGATCGAGGAGACGGCGCGCTTCCGCAGCGCGTTTGCCTTCATGCTGATCGGGGTCGACCACCTCGCCCACATCAATGACGCGTTCGGCTTCGACGTCGCCGACGAGGTGATCGTCGAGATCGCCCGGCGCATCCGCGCCCGCCTGCGCGGCGGCGACGTGCTGGCGCGCTTCTCCGGCAACAAGTTCGGCGTGATCCTGAAGAACTGTACCGTCGACGAGACCGCGGTGGCGGCCGAGCGGTTCCTGGCCGCGATCCGCAACGACGTGGTGCCGACCAAATCCGGCCCGGTGTCGCTGACGGCCTCGATCGGCGCGATCAGCGTGCCGCGCTACGCGCGCAGCGTCGACGACGCCGTGGTGCGCGTCCAGGAGGCGCTCGACATGGCGAAGATGCGCCGCCGCGGCTCCTATCTCGCCTGGCGGCCGAGCGTCGAGCGCGAGGCGCAGCGCCGCGTCAACATCCGGGTCACCGACGAGATCGTCAACGCGCTGAACGAGCGGCGGCTGGTGCTGGCCTACGAGCCGGTGGTCGACGCCCGCTCGCGCGCCACCGTGTTTCACGAATGCCTGGTGCGCATCCAGCAGGACGACGGCACGCTGATGCTGGCGCCGGACATCGTTCCGGTGGCCGAGCGCCTCGGCCTGATCCGGCTGGTCGATCAGCGCGTGCTGGAGCTGGTGGTCGCCGAACTCGCCGCCGCGCCGCAGATCGAGCTCAGCCTGAACATCTCGCCGGAAACCACCATGGACCCGGAATGGTGGTCGCGCATCGAGGCCCTGATGCTCGCCCATCCGGGCGTCGCCGGGCGCCTGATCGTCGAAATCACCGAGACCGTGGCGATCCAGGATGTCGACGACGTTCGCGGCTTCGTCAGCCGCCTGAAGAATTTCGGCAGCCGGATCGCGATCGACGATTTCGGCGCCGGCAACACCTCGTTCCGCAACCTGCGCAAGCTCGGCGTCGACCTGATCAAGATCGACGGCGCGTTCGTGCAGAACATCGTGAATTCGGCCGATGACCGCGCCTTCGTCCAGACCCTGATCGATCTGGCGCACCGGCTCGGCATCAAGACCGTCGCCGAATGGGTGCAGGACGAGGATGCCGCCGCGCTGCTGCGGGCGTGGGGCTGCGACTACATGCAGGGGCGCCTGCTCGGGCTCGCGGCTGCGGAGCGGCCCTGGACCGCGGCGACCGCCGAGATTCCCGCGAGCGGCTGATCGCGCGCGGCGACGTGGCGCGTGGGTTTTGCGATGGAGCATTTTCAATTTGCTTCGTCATGCCCGGCCTTGTGCCGGGCATCCACGACTTAGCAGCCGAGCAGCAAGAAAGACGTGGATGGCCGGGAGACCTTAGTCCTAGCGATCCGTCAGAGACGGATCGCGCTGCCCGGCCATGACGAACTAATTCAGGTGGGAGTCAGGTGGGCGAATGCCCTCGTTAGGGCGCTATTCCTTGCCGGGTTCTTTCGACATCTTGTCGAGGCGATCCTGCATTTCCTTCATCTGGCGGCGCAGGTCGTCGATCTCGCCGGCTTCCGGTGCGGGCTCGTCGGTGGCGGCGGGCGGCGGCTCGGCCGCCGGCGTTTCCTTGCGCAGCCCGGGCAGGCCGAACGGCTTGAACATCGAGAACGTCCGCTCGAACAGCTCCATGTTGCGGCGGACCTGCTCCTCCAGCGGAGCGAACGGGCCGTGGCCGAACGTGGTGGTGAGCTGCTGGCGGAACTTCTCCTGCTCGCGGGTCAGCATGTCGATCGAGGCTTCCAGATATTTCGGCACCACCATCTGCATGCTGTCGCCGTAGAAGCGGATCAACTGGCGCAGGAACGTGGTCGGCAGCAGGTTCTGGCCGGCCTTGTTCTCCTGCTCGAAAATGATCTGCGCCAGCACCGAGCGCGTGATGTCGTCGCCGGTCTTGGCGTCATAGACCAGGAAATCCTCGCCTTCCTTGACCATCGTGGCGAGATCTTCCAGCGTGACATAGGTGCTGGTGCCGGTGTTGTAGAGGCGGCGATTGGCGTATTTCTTGATCGTGATCGGAGTGTCTGACTTCGCCATGGGTCTCACACGCTGGGAAATAGGAGAGTGCTCGCCGGTTGGGTCCGGGGTCAACTCGATGTCGCGCGGCAGAGTATGCATGTCCGGAACCCTTCGGCTACCGTTTTGTGCAGCACGGTTAATGCGCTAGCCGGCGGCCCGGGCCGCTGGGGCGGCGCCGGCGGCACCGATCCACCCCTCCGGCGGGCGATGCCGGGCCTGTATTTCAGCCCCGCGCGCCGTGCCGATTGACACAATTGCGCTGGGTCAACAGGATATAGACAAGACCTCACTAAGGTGGGCGGGCAAGGGTCCTTGCCGCCGAATTCAACGCCCCCCGTATCAACCCAAGGAGATCTCCATGACCGACGATGTCGTCATCGTCAGCGCTGCCCGCACCGCTGTCGGCTCGTTCAACGGCGCATTTGCCAATACCCCCGCCCACGAGCTCGGCGCGGCGACGGTCAGGGCCGTGCTGGCGCGCGCAGGTGTCGAGCCGGGGCGTGTTTCGGAAGTCATTCTCGGCCAGATCCTGACCGCGGGGCAGGGCCAGAACCCGGCCCGCCAGGCCTCGATTGGCGGCGGAATTCCGGTCGAAAGCCCGGCCTGGGGCGTCAATATGCTGTGCGGCTCGGGGCTACGCGCGGTGGCGCTCGGCTACCAGGCCATCCTCAACGGCGACTCCGAGATCGTGGTGGCCGGCGGCCAGGAATCCATGAGCATGGCGCCGCACGCCCAGCACCTGCGCGCCGGCGTCAAGATGGGCGCCGTCGAGCTGGTCGACACCATGATCAAGGACGGCCTGTGGGATGCCTTCAACGGCTATCACATGGGAAATACCGCCGAGAACGTCGCCCGCCAGTTCCAGATCACCCGGGCGCAGCAGGATGAATTCGCGGTCGCGTCGCAGAACAAGGCGGAGGCGGCGCAGAAGGCCGGCCGCTTCAAGGACGAGATCGTTCCCTTCACCATCAAGACCCGCAAGGGCGACATCGTGGTGGACACCGACGAGTATCCGCGCCACGGCGCCACCGTCGACGCCATGGCCAAGCTGAGGGGCGCGTTCGAGAAGGACGGCACGGTGACGGCGGGCAACGCCTCGGGGATCAACGACGGCGCGGCGGCGGTGCTGCTGATGAGCGCCAGGCAGGCGGCCAAGGAAGGCCGCAAGGTGCTGGCGCGGATCGTGTCCTGGGGCCAGGCCGGGGTCGATCCCTCGATCATGGGAACGGGGCCGATCCCCGCCTCGCGGGCGGCCCTGAAGAAGGCCGGCTGGAAGGCCGATGATCTCGACCTGATCGAGGCCAACGCGGCCTTCGCGGCGCAGGCCTGCGCGGTCAACAAGGACCTGGGCTGGGATACGTCCAAGGTCAACGTCAACGGCGGCGCGATCGCCATCGGCCATCCGATCGGCGCCTCGGGCGGCCGCGTGCTGGTGACGCTGCTGCACGAGATGCAGAAGCGCGACGCGAAGAAGGGTCTGGCCACGCTGTGCATCGGCGGTGGCATGGGCGTAGCGATGTGCCTGGAGCGGTGAGGCAGGCGCCCGAATGACTGACTCTCGGACGGCGCATAATAACACTCGTGTCATGGCCGGACCACGGGTCGGGCCATCGTACGGGGTATGCGATGCGAGCCGCAGTGTGTCAGGCTCACGGGCAGTCGGTATAAGCTTGTCGTGTGGCCGGTCGGTGGGGTAACGCGCCAAGGCGCTTCGCCTCGCCGTTATGATGAAGCAACCCGTGCAGGGGTCGCGGCGCCTGAGCTGGCGCCAGCTCATCCTGACTGGAAAGGCTAAGACCGATCCGTCACCCTTGCGAAAGCGAGGGCCCGACGGGGTCCTGATGCCGGCCGGTCGCGTGGACCCCGCTTTCGCTTGGGCGACAGACAGTCGATCCCAGTCAGGGGGCAATGTTCT
>JBKQQE010000236.1:0-10988 GCA_052326245.1 Xanthobacteraceae bacterium
CGACCGCCGTTGTTCAGGGTGCTCAGCTCGCGCCCGCTTGCAACGGACCAGAGCTTGACGGTGGCGTCGCCGATGCCGCCTCCCGATGCCAGCACGGTTCCGTCAGGAGAGAACGCGACCGCGTTGATCGGTGCCGTATGCCCGCTCAGGGTGCGCAACTCATGGCCACTGGTCACGTCCCAGAGCTTGATGGACTTGTCCCAACTCCCCGAGGCCAGCAACCTTCCGTCGGGCGAGAAGGCAATGGATTGAACTGAATCCGTATCGTTCAGGGTGCGCAGCACGCGTCCGCTGGCTGCGTCCCAGAGCGTGATGGATTTGTCCCAGCTGCCTGAGGCCAGGATTGTCCCGTCAGGCGAGAAGGCAGTGGATTGAACATAAAACGCATGCGCTCTCAAGGACCGCTGTTCGCGTCCGCTGGCTGCGTCCCAAAGCGTGATGTAGACGTCGTGGAGGCTGCCTGAGGCCACAATCTTGCCGTCGGGAGAAAAGGCGACGGAGCTGATGGCGTTGTCATAATTCATAGGGCCGGTGAGAGTGCGTAGTTCGCGCCCGTTCGCAGCGTTCCAGAGCTTGATGCTGTTGTCGCCACTGCCCGAGGCCAGCATCTTGCCGTCCGGCGAGAACGCGACGGATTCGACCAGTTTGGTGTGCCCGCTCAAGCTGCGCAGTTCGCGCCCACCGGCCACGTCCCAGAGCTTGATGCTGTTGTCGCCACTGCCCGAGGCCAGCACCTTGCCGTTCGGCGAGAAAGCCACGGAGGTGACCGAAGCCTTATGCCCAATCAAGGTGCGCAGTTCGCGCTCGCCGGCCACGTCCCAGAGCTTGATCGTGTCATCAAGGCTGCCCGTGGCCAGCACCTTGCCGTTAGGGGAGAAGGCCACGGAATTGACGTCCCCGGTATGCCCGCTCAGCGTGCGCAGTTCGCGGCCGCTGGCTACATCCCAGAGCTTGGCGGTCTTGTCCCAGCTGCCTGAGGCCAGTGTTTTTCCGTCCGGCGAGAACGCGATTGAAGCAACGATACCCGCGTGTCCACTCAGGACGCGCAACTCGCGCCCGCTGGCCACATCCCAGAGCCGGATGGTGCGATCGACACTGGCCGACCCGAGCACCTTGCCGTCCGGCGAGAAGGCGACGGCGGCGACGGAATTCGTATGCCCCTTGAGGGTGCGCAATTCGCGCCCGCTGACCACGTCCCAGAGCCGGATCGTCGAGTCCCGGCTGGCCGAGGCCAGCACCTTGCCGTCCGGCGAGAAGGCGACGAAGTTGACGGATCGGGAGTGTCCGATCAGGGGATAAATCTCCGGTTTGTTCGGAGCTTGCGCATAGGCAGTACCGAGGCACGCACATAACGCGGCCACGATCATCAACAGTTGCCTCATCACCGACACATCCCCGAGTTGCCAAGGACACTATGTCGGTCGATCTGACGTGCTCTCGTTGATCTGCGTCAATCCAACTGTGCGCGCGCCTCACTCGATATTGTTGTGTGTCGTTGTCATGTAGCCATGGGCCGAGGGTGAGATCACCGTGCGCAGACTTCGATCGTCCCCTGGTTGCCCCACACCGCGCATGGGCCGATGGAGAAGCTGTACTGGCCGGCGGCGCGCAGCACGATGTCCAATTGGCCGTTGCCGTTGTCGGCGGCAAAGAATCCGCCCGGGCCCGTGACGGAGAGTTGCCATGGACCTGTCGTGACCCAGGACCGGATGCCGTCGGAATTGTTGGCTTGCCCGATCGCGGATGCGGTGATGTGCTGGTTGGCGCCGAACTGCCCAATGAACGTCGTGCCTGAGCCGACGTGCCGCCAGCATACCGCCGCTGGCTGGAAGCGGATCGGGACAACGATTTCCTTCACGCAGCCGGTAGCGTGGATCGCCGACGGAAGCAGCCAGCAGGCGATCGCAGCGACCGGCAGCAGGACGCGGGTGGCGGCGAGCATGATGAACCTCGCGTCAACGTCGAGAGCGCGCGTTCACACGCGCATAGACAAGATCGGAATGCGTGCTTCGCGGCCGCGCTCTATCACCTCAACCCGCCCCGGAGGCCGCCCCTGACGCCAGCCGCCTCGAGATCGGCGTCGGTCAAATGCAGATCGTTCTCTCTGCGGGTCAGCCCGGCCAGCTCGTTGGCGCATGACGGCGAAAGCGCCGCAGGCGGCTGCGTTCCGGGTTTGCATCGTTCTACGAAGGCTTTGAAATCCTGCACCAGGATTGTCTTGGAATCTGTCTGGGCCGCTGCCGGTGCGGCGAATAGCAAAGCCATTCCCGCCATCATCAGGTAAGGCGCCCACGTCCTCTTGCTCTCGCTGTTTCTGCGCACCACTGCCTCGCTTCCGTTCTGACAAGGCCGCTCGCCTTGCACAGCAAGAAGGTTTCGAATGTCGGACGCCCGCATTGAGGCAAATCAATACGATCCGTCGATCTTACGTAAAAACCATGCTACGGTTGGTTGGGGAAGGGGCTTCTTCCAGGCATTGGGGCGCTGCTGTATGGCCTGTGGACGCCGCTCGTTGGTGAAAATTTCGCTGTGCCTTGGGTTTCACGTCGGCACTCGGAAGCGTCATTCTGAGCCGGCATTTCTGGGGGAAGTCGCTGTGGTGTCGAAGAGCGTTTGCAGACTGACTTTTCTTGCTGGGATAACGAGTCTGGTCGGCGGATGTCAGGCCATGGGGCCACTGGCGATCGACCTGGGCCGCGACCGATATAACAGCATCATCCAGTCGACGTCGAAGGTGCAGACGCTCTCGAATGTGGTTCGCGTCTACAACCACGAGCCGATCACGGTCATGGATGTGACCGAGGTGGATGCAGCCCAGTCGGTCACTGGCGGGGTCAGCGGTGGGATCAGCAATATCGGCGCGCTGTGGAATCCCAAGACCACTGCCGGGACGGCCGCCGGCCGGGTCGGGGCCGTGAGCGGCAACGCTCAGTATTCCGAGATACCGACCATCCGCTACCAGCCCCTGCTCGGCCAGGCTCTCGTCGCGCAGCTCGTCACGCCGGTGAGCGCCGATGCGCTGGGGTTGTTGTATGATTCGTCCTGGAGCGTGTCGCCGCTGCTGGATCTCTCGTCCGCCTATCTGACGCACGACTACAGTGAATTCCATGCGGCGCTGAACATCATCTCCGAACTCCACAGCGCCGGGGCTCTGCAGCTGATTGCCGGGAAGTCCGACCTGACCAAGGCCCAAGGCCCGTCGGGCAAGCCCGCAAGCCAGGGCTCATCGGGAACCATCACTTTGGAGGTGGCCAACAAGCCGGCCGGCAACGGTGCGAACGATGCGCTCGATATTTATCTGCAGCCCAACCATCGGCACAAGTCGCGTGACGACCTCGACGAAAAGCGGCGGGAGATGCAGCTATGGGCTCGTTTGCTTTGGCTCTACAACGGAACCCAGCCGAAATTCACGCCGCAAAATCCCGCAAGGTGCGCGCAAATCGGGGTGTCGATCAATCCGGGCAGCCTCAGGAGGCTGGATTTGAGTCTGCGATCCGATCGCCGATTCAATCTCGAGGAAGTTCGAAATTGTCTGCCGAACTTCGTCGAACTGCGAATGGCGTCGATGCAGCCTCAGAGAGCACGGAGCGAAGGTCTGATCAGCGGAGCGCCGTTGATGCGAACCTATTCCGCCCTCGGGATTCTCAAGAACGCAACCGAACGGCCGCATCCGAAAATCGCGTTCGTCGGCCGTGATGTTTATGACCGAATTCGCTCGTATCCATGGAACCAGGAGTCCGATCAATCGAGTTTCTACACCTTGCTGCCCGAGACCGAAAATCCGCTCGACAATCCGTGGAGAAGAGGCAAAGAGGCGCAGGAAGCGAAAATAGACCAGGACGTCTCCGACTGGATCCAAGGGCCCGGAAACGACCTTTTCGTGTACGAGCCAGCTACGAACATCTCCGACGAGGATTACATCAGGGGCAATCGCAGGCTTGGGTTGCTGAGACGCTATATCCTCATCGTGGTGGACGACGTTCCGCCCGCCAATGCCTATGTTGCCCACGAGAGCCAAGGCAAATGGTACTACATCGACGGCAATGATGCGATATCGCAGAGGAATTTCGACCTGGTATCCCTGTTCCTCACCATGATGGCGATTCCGTCCGCGGTGCCGCCGCTGTCACCCGCGATCAACGTGGGCGGACTGTGAGTGGCTGTACAAGCCCGCAGCCGGGGGGCCGACAACGCGCTGAATCACAGGATCGGCCAAAGGGGATGACGAGGCGGCCCACGCCTATAGCTGTGATTAGGAGGCCGCGCCGATCGCATCCTGCAGGCTTTTGAGGACCGTCAGCAGCGTCGAGGCCAGCTCCGCATCCGCGACGATGCCGCCGGCATCGAGGGTGCGACCGTTCAGCGGAAGGATGGTCGAGGCGGGACCGACCAGGCTGGCCGACATGGTTTCGAGGGTCAGCCGGAGATGGGCGTCGGCGTGGTGGGAGCGCTGCGACGTGTTGATGACGGCGACCGGCTTGCCCGGAAACTCCTGGCTTCCGACCAGCCAGTCCAGCGCGTTCTTCATCGTGCCGGCAATGCCGCGCGCGTATTCGGGGCTGGAGATCAGCAGCGCCGAGCACGCGCCGACCTGGCGGCGGAAGTCCGCAACGACGCCGGGCAGCGCGTTCATCTCGAGATCCGGATTGAACGGTGGCAGCGCGGCAAGTCCCTCGAACAGGACCACCTCGCATGTCGCCGGCGCCAATTGCGCGGCGGCGAGAAGCGCTGCCGTGTTCGAGGAGGCGTCGCGCAGGCTGCCCGAGATCGCCAGGATGCGATGGCGGGGCGCGTGGGTGAGGTCGCGGTCGCCGGGCGGGACAGGGTGTGCTTCGCTCATTTGTGCGGGCGTTTTCCGGTCGCCATGTTGAGCGTTTGCGCTGACGCCGCGACGAGCGGCACACCATCGCCGCGTGCCGCTAGCGAGAGTCACGCCTCGTAGAGCAGCCTCGCCCGGATGGTGCCCTGGACCGCGCGGATCTCGTCCAGGATGCCTTCCGCGTCGCCGCCGGCGCCATCGGTCTCCAGCACCACGTAGCCGATGCCGCCGCCGGTCTGCAGATACTGCGCCGCGATGTTGACGCCGTGACGCGACATGATGTCGTTCAGCCGGCCCATCACGCCGGGCACGTCGCCGTGGATATGGATGAAGCGGGTGCCGCTGGGGCGGGGCGGCAGCTGCACCTGGGGGAAGTTGACGGCGCCCAGCGTCGAGCCGACATCGGAATATTCGATCAGCTTGCGCGCCACCTCGCCGCCGATGCGGTCCTGGGCTTCCTCGGTCGAACCGCCGATATGCGGCGTCAGAATCACGTTGGCGATTCCCTGCAGCGGCGAGGAGAACCGGTCGGCATTGGACGCCGGCTCGACCGGAAAGACGTCGACGGCGGCGCCGGCCAACCGTCCCGCGGTCAGCGCGGCGGCGAGTGCGTCGAGGTCGACCACGGTGCCGCGGCTGTTGTTGATCAGCAGCGCGTCCTTTTTCATCAAGCCGATCTCGCGCGCCCCGATCATGCCGGCGGTCTGCGGCGTTTCGGGGACGTGCAGCGAGACGATGTCGCTGGCCGCGAGCAGCTCGTCGAGGCTGGGCGACGGCTCGGTGTTGCCGTGGCGAAGCTTGTCGGTCAGGTCGAAGAAGATGACCCGCATTCCCATTGCTTCGGCCAGGGTCGACAGCTGCGAGCCGATGTTGCCGTAGCCGACGATGCCCAGCGTCTTGCCGCGGACTTCGCGGCTGCCCTCCGCCGACTTGTCCCATTGGCCGGCATGGGCCGCCACGGAGCGGGGGAAGATCCGGCGCAGCAGCATCACGATCTCCCCGATCGTGAGCTCGGCGACGCTGCGGGTGTTGGAGAACGGCGCGTTGAATACCGGGATTCCGCGCCGCCGCGCGGCATTGATGTCGACCTGGTTGGTGCCGACCGAGAAGCACCCGATCGCCATCAGGCGGTCGGCGTTGGCGAGAATGTCCTCGGTGACATGGCTGCGGGACCGGATGCCGAGCAGATGCACCCCTTTGACGGCCTCGCGCAACGCCGCCGGATCGAGCGCCTTGGGCAACCGTTCGACCTCCGAATAGTCATTCTCGGTGAACAGGGCGACCGCGCTGTCGTTGATGCCTTCCAGCAGCAGCACGCGGATCTTGTTTTTGGGCAGCGAAAGGCGGGTCAAGTCTGTCCATCCAATTCTTCGCGGAAACCGACGTGGCGTCCGGCAATGCGGAATTCTACCTGCCGGGGGCGTGCCGGGAAAGGCCGACTCGCCTGTTGAGAGAGCCTCTCGCCGGCCTGCAAGATGCGGCCCACTCACGGCTCCAGATACAGCGCCGCGAGCGCGGCGCGTTCGCGGGGTCCCACGCCGAGCCCATCCTCGAAATAGCCGGCGAGGTCGCCGTAATCGGAACGAACGGTCTCGAACGCCGCCGCCAGGAACGTGCTGTCCACCGAGATCAACGTCGCCTTGACGTCGTCCGGCAGGTCGATGCTGCGCGCGGTTGCGGCGTCGATCCGGTAGTGGCGGTTGGTCAAGAGATAGTCCTCGGCGATGACGTCGTCGGCCACGCCGAGCGCGTTGAGGATCAGCGCCGCGGCAAAGCCGGTACGGTCCTTGCCGGCCGTGCAATGGATCACCAGCGGCGCGCGATCCTCGATCAGATGGGCGAACAGGGCGCGAAACCGCGGGGTGTTGTGGCTGACGTAGTGACGGTAGGACTCCCGCATCATCTCCGCGGTCTCGGCGGCGGTGAGCGGCTTGCCGCTCAACACCCGCGCCCGCAGCGCTTCCATGACGGCCGGCTCGATCGGCAGCGAATGCACCACGATGTCGCTGACGCGGCATGCGGCCGTCATGCGCTCCTCGACCCCGCGCAGGTCGAACGCGCTTTTGACGCCGAGCCTGCGCACCACCGCGACATCGGCGTCGGTCAGATGGCCGAGATGGTTGGAACGAAAAATCCGCCGCCAGCGCACCGTGCTGCCGCCGGCTGCCGGATAGCCGCCGAGGTCGCGGAAATTGCTGGCGCCGGCAAGATTGAGATGACGCAAGGGCGAATCTGGCATGGCGGCAGTTTAGGCCATCCTCTGAAGCGAAAACATGACAAGGTGACGCCCTCGGCGTCAGCGTGGCGGTCACGCCGGGTCCCGTGACTGCGCCGAACGAAGCGGACTTCAGTTCGGCATAACGAAGTGGGGGAGGTCGTATATCGGCACGTCCACCCCGAATGCGGCGACGGGCACAACTCGTCCCCTAGCGCAATACAAACCATTGAAATTGCGCAACGCGAATCCCGCGCGCCGACAGGCGAGGCGCTCCTGGTTGGGCAATGCACGTCCCCTAAAATCGAACTCGCCACCACATGCACGAAAGCCCGTGAAATCTGGCTTCCCGACGATTTGCCCGCCCGCTTGCCTCAAGCGCGTCATCTTGAACAGGGTCGTTGTGAGCGTCTTTTTAGGTCCCGGCTCCGCGCTCCCGAGGTCGATCGAGGCCTTGCTGGAAATGACCTGCGTCGGTAAAGTGCCTCGCAGAAGAGTTAATTTTCCATGAATGGATCGGCTAAAATGACCGTAGTTCAGAGCTTGGAGTCGGACGAAAGTGTCGGAAAACTGCCGCCAGGCGTGATCGTCGGCGGTCCGGTGGTAGACGCCAAGCTACGCGAATCCTATGCTCTGCTAGGCATTATTTACGCCGGTTCGGTCGCCGCGGTGATCTGGACGATCATGCAGGGCATCGGTTGGGCGGAGATTGCGGTCTTCGTCGGCATGTTCTGGCTGACCATGTTCGGGATGGGCGCAGGCATGCATCGCCTTCTCGTGCACCGGAGCTTTCGCTGCGGTCCGGTCATGAGGGCGTTCTTCTGTGCGGTCGCCACGATGGCGGTGCAGGGCTCAATCCTCAAATGGGTCGCCCATCATCGCCGGCACCATCTTTACGCCGACAAACCCGGCGATGCTCACAGCCCTCACTATGACGGCGTCGGCAACCGCCATGTCAGCTTCGTCAAGGGAATGATGCATGCGCAAGGCGGCTGGGTATTCGACCATGTCGCTACCGACGGCGAATACTACGCCAAGGATATTCTGGCCGACCCGATCGCCATGTTCTTCGTTAGAACGCGCTGGGTCTGGTACGGGATGTCGGCGGTTTTCATTCCGGGCGCCATTGGCTACGCGGTTGGCGGGTTCCACACTATGATGGGCTGCGTGCTGTTCTCCGGCCTGTTGCGCGTCTACCTCACGATCACGGCCACCTCGCTGGTCAACTCGGTCTGCCATAGCGACGGTCGCTACGGTTACCGTCGCTTCGAGCTCAATGATGGCACGACCAACGAGTTGGTGATCTCGATCCTCACCCTCGGTGAAGGGCTGCACAACAACCATCATCGGTTTCCGCGAGACGCCTATATTTCGCACGCCTGGTACGAAATCGACATTACTGGCCTGATCATTCTTGGGCTCGGGAAACTCGGGCTCGTGCACGACGTTTTCGATGGCTCGGGCCGCGCGTCGACGGTTGCGACCGGGGAGACTTCGCGAGCCGGATCTTGAATATGGCGAGCTCCTGGACCTCGCGCTCGGGTCCTTCCGCCGGCATCTCGGCGCGCCAGATACGCAGCACGGCGGCATTGGGGCCGTCGCCATCCAGAACCCATCCGAACCGAGCGCGTAGGGCGCAATAGCGAAGCGTGTTGCGCCATCTTTGCCAATGCGGCGGGTTACGCTTTCGGCTAACCCGCCCTACGGGCTTGAACGCGAATTTGGCGCCGCTCCGCGGCGCGCGCCATCCGGCCCAGCACTCTACTTGCTGCTGAATTTTTGCACGAGAACGTTCAATCGAGCCTTGGCGCCTGCAGCCGGGATACGTCCGGACTGCGCGAGGACGACCAGTCCATGCAACGCACTCCACAACACCTCGGCCAAGAATTCTGAACCTTTTCGATCTGCTCCGAGCGCGGTTTCCAACGCGGAGAAGGCGGCCCGGAGCGATGGCGGCGTTTCCTCGCTGGCGAACTTGATGTTTGTCGGCAAGACGAACATCGCCTCGTAGACGACCGGCCTCGCACTGGCAAAATCGAGATAGGCGGCACAGACGTTACGCAGAACGCCCGGATCACCAGTGCCGCGCGCCGTTGCCGCTTTCAACCGCGTCGCAAGTTCCTCAAATCCTCTATTGGCCACGGCCGCCATGATGTCGGCCTTGTTCTTGAAGTGGCTGTAGAGAACCGGCTGGCTATAGTCGATTAGCCCCGCCAGACGGCGAGTGGTGACGGCGTCCCAACCCTCGGCCTCGGCCAGTTTGAGCGCCGCAGCCAGGATGAGTTCATAGCGCTCCGCACGCTGGCGCTCTCTGCGGTCCTCAATCGACATCTCCATAACATATCACTGAAATAAATATTGTCGATGCTAGAATTTCGTTGACGGAATGAATCTAGCATTGCTAGGATATCTGCAACTGAAAGGAGCTCTCAATGATCTTAATCGGAAACATTCTCTCTGGCCTGATTGCGCTTGCAATCATCTTCCTCGGGTCGCGCTTTTGGGTTGCGCCGACTTCGGCATCGGCCGACTTCGGCATCGCCGGCTCGCCACCGCCCTCGACCGGATTTTCAGCGTGGCTGTCGGTAAAGGGCACGCGAGATATTGCATCGGGCCTGTTTGTCATCCTGCTCATGGCCAACGGATCGCCGCGCTTGCTCGGCGAATTCATGCTCGTGGCGAGCCTGATTGCATTCGGCGATATGGCGACAGTTCTTCGCTCGGGAGGAAGCAAGGCGCTCGCCTACGGCATGCACGGACTGACGGGGCTGGTCATTGTCGCAGCGGGCGCGTGCCTCATCGTCGGCGCCCGCTGAGACTTCAAACCGAAAACCTCAAACAGGAGGCCACCATGCGAACTTTTGAACTTCGAGTATACACGCTGCGCACTCGCGAGACGCTCGATTTCTACGCTTCTACGGTTTATCCGCGCCACCTCCATAACTTTGGACAGTTCGGTGTCGAGGCTCACGGCTTATGGACCAAGAAGGACGATGTAGCGCACCGGGTCTTTGTGTTGGTTTCTTATGCAGAGGGCGACGATCCTGGCGAGGTCGCCCAGCGCTACATACAGAGCCCGGAGGCGACCGACGATGCCAGAGGTTTTGACGTGGCCGACATCCTGGGCGTCGAATCAACGATCCTGGTCCCGTCGGCCAGTTCTCCGCTCAAGTGAGAGTCGATGTTGATGGTTCGTCTGCCGACCATCGCGTGAGGAATCGACACCGCCTTGTAGAAAACCCCGCCGCCGGCGGGGTTTTGATTAGGGGACGTGCTTGCCCCGAATAGGGGACGTCTAATTAGGGGACGTACTTTGCCCGGTGCCTCAGTCATCGGGACGTGGTGGTGGTTGCGCCGCGTCGGCTGCTTACGAACACCCCGTGGTCGATCCGCAGGTGTCGCACTTCATGCAGGTGCCGTTGCGCACCAGCGTGAAGTTGCCGCACTCGCTGCACATCTCGCCCTCGTAGCCCTTGGCCTTGGCTTCCGCCCGGCGTTCGGCCTTGGAGGGCGCGGCCTGTGCCGCCGAACCCGCCTTGCTCCAGGCCAGCGCCTCGAGCTTCTCGGTCGGCGACAGTTCGGCCTCGACCTCGGCCTTCAGCGCGGTGGCGCCCTCGAACTGCGAGTTGACGTCGCCGCCGCCGTGACGCGCGGTGGCCCCGGCGGAGGCGATCGAGGTGACGTTGCCGGAGCCGCGGACATCGGCGTCGCTTGCGGCGCCGCCCTGCATCACCACCAGCTTGTCGGTGCGCGAGCGGGTCAGCCCCTTGGACAGATACTTGCTGTTGGTGGGCTGCTCCGGCGACTTGCCTTCCTCGACGCCGCGGCCGAGCGCGTCGAAATTCGACTCTCTCGGATCGACATGGGCGAGGTCGAATCGCGACATGTAGCTGACCGCCAGTTCGCGGAACACGTAGTCGAGGATCGAGGTGGCGTATTTGATCGAGTCGTTGC
>JBKQQE010000237.1:0-5145 GCA_052326245.1 Xanthobacteraceae bacterium
ATCGCCGAACGACCCGCTGCACGCAGTTTCGCGCCGCGGTTCTTTACCGACGGTTAACCATAAATCTTAAGCCTTGATTTACTTTAAATGTTCCCTCTTCGTTCGCAATCAAGGCCGAATCGGGCTACAAAGCGCCCATGAACGAGATTCTTTTCGTGATCGACGGCACGCCCATCCGCGTCGCCGTGGCCCTCATGGTGTTCGGCGGCGCCGTGCTGGTGCTGCTGCTCACCATCGCCGTCATCATGGTGCGCGGCGGCTCCCGCGGCAGCGCCGCCGCCCGCGCCCAGGCCGAGCGGGCGGACGCGCTGGAGGCGCACGTCACCGACCTGTTGCGCGCGCAAGCCGAGGCCCAGGCCAATACCCAGGGCCGGGTCGACGCCATGGGACAGGCGCTGGCCAACCGCCAGGCCGAGATGGCGCGCGCGGTCAGCGAGCGCCTCGACGCCGTCGGCCACCGGGTCGGCCAGTCCATGGAGCAGACCACGCGGCACACCTCCGAGAGCCTGCACGCGCTGCACGAGCGGCTCGGCATCATCGACAACGCCCACAAGAACCTGACCGAACTGACGAGCCAGGTGACGACCTTGCGCGACGTGCTCGCCAACAAGCAGTCGCGCGGCGCCTTCGGCCAGGCGCGCATGGAAGCGATCGTCCAGGACGGCATGCCGAAGGGGGCTTACGAATTCCAGTACACGCTGTCCTCGGGCAAGCGTCCCGACTGCGTGGTGTTCCTGCCCGACCAGCGCCCGCTGTGCATCGACGCGAAATTCCCGCTCGAGGCGGTCACCGCGCTGCGCGACGCACGCACCGACGACGACAAGAAGGCGGCGGCGCAGCGGCTGCGCCAGGACGTGCTCAAGCACGTCAGCGACATCGCCGACAAATACCTGATCGCGGGCGAGACCCAGGACACCGCGCTGATGTTCGTGCCGTCGGAATCGGTCTATGCCGAGATCCATGACGGCTTCGACGACGTCGTGCAGAAGGCCTATCGCGCCCGCGTGGTGCTGGTGTCGCCGTCGCTGCTGATGCTTGCGATCCAGGTCATGCAGCAGATCCTGAAGGACGCGCGGATGCGCGACGCCGCCGACCAGATCCGCACCGAGGTGATGAACATGATGAGCGACGTCGAGCGGCTGCGCGACCGCGTCAGCAAGCTCGGCAATCATTTCGAGCAGGTCAGCGAGGACGTCCGCCAGGTGCTGATCTCGGTGAGCAAGATCGGCAAGCGCGCGGCGCGGATCGAGGAATTGGATTTCAGCCCGCAGGCGCCGAGCGAGCCGGCGGCGCCGCCGGCGCCGGAATTGTTCGCCGTGGCGCGGACGCCCAGGCTGCAGCCGCAGGGCTAGTGGCACGGGGTTCGCAATCCTTCGCGACGTCTCTGAAAAAACTCGGCAGCAATCCAATATTCCGTCATGCCCGGCCTTGTGCCGGGCATCCACGTCTTCACAGCCCTGCAACAAGAAAGACGTGGATGGCCGGGAGACCTTAGTCCAAGCGATCCGTCAGAGACGGATCGCGCTGCCCGGCCATGACGATGAAATGGTCAGGCTCGCAGGCACGTCCCTCGATTCATCGCTCTTGCTTGCCCGGGCCACTTCCGCCCGAATCTGCTAACACCCTTGGCGCATGACAGCGACGCCGCAACAGCCCGCCCCGATCCCCGACCCCGCGGCGCCGGCCGGCGCGGAAAATCCCACATGGCGCGAGACGCTCGCGGTCTACCTGCAGCCGCGCGTGCTGATCGTGATGTTTCTCGGCTTCGCCTCGGGGCTGCCGCTGGCGCTGTCCGGCTCGACGCTGCAGGTGTGGATGCGCGAGGCCGGCGTCGACCTCAAGACCATCGGGCTGTTCGCGCTGGTGGGCACCCCCTACACCCTGAAATTCATCTGGGCGCCGCTGGTGGACGCGCTGCACGTTCCGCTGCTGACGCGGTGGCTCGGCCGACGGCGCGGCTGGCTGGTGTTCTCGCAGCTGCTTTTGATCGCCGCGGTCCTGCTGCTGGCGCTGGCCGATCCGGCGCGGTCGCCGCTGTTCGTCGCCTTCGCCGCGCTGCTGGTGGCGATGGCGTCCGCCACCCAGGACATCGTGGTCGATGCCTTCCGCGTCGAAAGCCTGCCCGAGAGCGAACAGGCCGCCGGCATGGCGGCCTATGTCGCCGCCTACCGGGTCGGCATGCTGGTCTCCACCGCCGGCGCGCTCGTCGTGGTCAGCGCGCTGCAGACCACCGGCCTCGCGGTTCTCGCGGCCTGGTCCGGCGGCTACATGATCATGGCGGCGATGGTGCTGGTCGGCACCGCCACCGCGGTGATCGCCACCGAGCCGGCCCAGTCGGCGCGCGCGGAAGCGGTGATGGGCGGCGCCTCGGCGCTGATCCGGGTGCTGGCGGCGGCGCGCGGGGCGTTTGTCGATTTCCTCACGCTCAGGGACGCGCTGGCGGTGCTCGCCTTCGTGGTGCTGTTCAAGTTCACCGATGCATTTTCGGGGACCATGACGGCGCCCTTCGTCATCGACCTCGGCTTTTCCAAGACCGACTACGCGGCAATCGTCAAAGGCGTCGGCTTCGCCGCGACGCTGGCGGGCGGGTTCGCCGGCGGCTTCGTCGCCCGCGCCTTCTCGCTGCCGGCGAGCCTGTGGATCGGCGGCGCGCTGCAGGCGGTCGCCAACCTGACCTTCTCCTGGCTGGCGCTGGTCGGCGTCAACCACTACGCGCTGGCGCTGGCGATCTGCGCCGAGAACTTCACCAGCGCCATCGGCACCGTGATCTTCGTGGCCTATCTGTCGGCGCTGTGCACCAGCCCGCTGCACACCGCCACGCAATACGCGCTGCTGACCGCGCTGGCTGCGGTCGGGCGAACCTATCTGTCGGCCGGCGCCGGCTATGTCGCCACCGCCACCGGCTGGCCGCTGTTCTTCGTGATCTGCGTGATCGTCGCGGCGCCGAGCCTGGTGGTGCTGGCCTGGCTGCAGCGGCGCGGGCATTTCGAGCTGCTGGAGCAGCCGGCGGCGGCGGCGAGCGACTGATCCACGTCCGAGACTCCGGCGACAGGCGCCACATATTCTGCGTCATTCCGGACGGCCCGCGCAAGCGGACCGATCCGGAATCTCAAGGCTTGCTCCGCAGCGTGAAGATCGATCTTCGGGATTCCGGGTTCGCGCGCGACGCGCGCGCCCCGGAATGACATAACTCAGTGGCTGCTCACCAGGCTCCACTTGGAGACGATGGCGTCGCTCATCTGGCCGGCGAGTTGGGCGCACGACATTTCAGTGGCGCGAATCGACACCTGCTTGCCCACATAGGCCTTCAATTGCCTGGCCTCCGTCTCGCCCGCGGTGACGATCTGGAACGTCTCCGGGCCGGTCTCCAGATTGCACAGCCCATTGGGGCCCGGCAGCCGGCGCGGCGGACTGACCAGCTGAAACGAGTTGACGTGCTTTCCCGACGGATCGCGGCTGCGCATGGCGTGCAGTTCGCCGGTCAGCACGCCGCCGGGCGCGATCGCCTGCTGCGCCGACGCCGGCGGCGTTGTGGTCGCGACCGCGGCGACAACGGCCAGCGCGGCGAGGATGGGTTTCGAGACTGCGGGGATCATGGCACCGGTCAGGCAGGGTCAGAACGGCGTCCTGACGGATTGAGAGGTCAGAACAGCGTTCGCTGTCGCATGGCGGCCGACAGCGTTCCCTCGTCGAGATAGTCGAGTTCGCCGCCGACGGGAACCCCATGGGCGAGCCGCGTGATCTTAACGTTAGCGTCCTGCAGCAGATCGGTAATGTAGTGTGCCGTGGTCTGACCGTCGACGGTGGCATTCAGCGCCAGGATGATCTCGGTGACGCCCGGCTCGTGGGCGCGGGCCACCAGCGCTTCGATGGTCAGGTCCTGCGGGCCGACGCCGTCGAGCGGCGACATGGTGCCGCCGAGCACATGGTAGCGGCCCTGGGTCGCATGCGCGCGCTCCAGCGCCCACAGATCGGCGACGTCGGCGACCACCACGATGATCGACGGGTCGCGGCGGCCGTCGGTGCAGACCGAACACGGATTCTGGGTGTCGATATTGCCGCAGGTCTTGCAGACCTGGATGCGCTCGATCGCGACCTGCAAGGCTCCCGCGAGCGGCGCCATCAGCGCCTCGCGCTTCTTGATCAGATGCAGCGCGGCGCGCCGCGCCGAGCGCGGCCCGAGACCCGGCAGCCGCGCCAGCAACTGGATCAGACGCTCGATTTCCGGACCGGCGACGGCGGTCGACATCTCTGGTGTCCCGACGCTCAGCCCAGCCCCAGCCCGGGCGGCAGCGACAGCCCGCCGGTCAATTCCTTCATCTTGTCCTGCATCGCGCCTTCCGCCTTGCGGCGGGCGTCGTTGTGGGCCGCGACCAGCAGGTCCTCGAGAATCTCGCGCTCCCCCGGCTTGATCAGCGCGGGATCGATCTTCACCGCCCTCACTTCCATCTTCGCCGTCATCCGCACCACGACCATGCCGCCGCCGGCAACGCCCTCGACCTCGACGTGGTCGAGCTCCTGCTGCAGCGCTTCCATCTTCGACTTCAGCTGCGCGGCCTGCTTCATCATGCCCAGAAAATCAGCCATCGGGTCCTCGCGGTTCTTGATGCTCTAATCGTCGTTGTCGCCGTCGGCGTCGAACGGCTCGCCATTCTCGTCGTGTCCGGGGTGCTGCGGTGCCGCCGGCGCATGGCGCACCTCGACGATGCGCGCGCCGGGGAAGCGCGACAGCACCTCCTGCACCCGGGGATCGGCCTCGGCGATGCGCTCGCGCTCGTTGCGGATCATGTCGCGCTGGGCGCGCAGCGTCGGCTCGCCCTCGGCATTGGAAATCGCGACCATCCAGCGCCGGCCGGTCCACTGCTCGAGCTTGCGCTGCAGTTCCTGCGGCAGCCCGCGCCCGGCGCTGGCCTCGAGCGCGATTTCGAGCTTGGCGTCGTCGAGGCGAACGAACCGCACGTCGCGCTCCAGTGTCTTCTGCAGCAGGATGTCGCGCTTGCCGACGAAGGCGACGATCTCCGCGAAGCTGCGCAACTCGACCACCGGCGCGGCCTGCGCCGCCGGCGCGGCGGCCTGCGGGCGCGACATAGGCTCGGCGGCGAGCCGCGGCCCCGACGCCGGCGGCCGCGGCGCAGCCGGTTCGCC
>JBKQQE010000238.1:0-3683 GCA_052326245.1 Xanthobacteraceae bacterium
ACTGCCATTCGAAGCGGAACCAGAGATAGATCAGGATCGCCACGATGGCGAGCATCAGGCCGATGGTGCCGTAGGCCAGAAGCTCGCTGGAGACGCGCGGGCCGACCACCTCGACACGGCGATAATCGACCGCATCGCCCAGCGTCTGCCGCAGCTTCTGTACCGCTGCCTGCTGCGCCTGGTCGCCGCCGGGCTGTTCCGCAATCCGGATCAGAACATCGGAGGGGCCGCCGAACTGCTGCAGCTGGATGTCACCGAGACCGAGCGTACCGAGCTGGGCGCGCAACCCGGCGATATCGGCGGTACCCGACTTGCTCTGGATCTCGACCAGGGTGCCGCCGCGGAAGTCGATGCCGAAATTCAGCCCATGCACGAAATACAGCGTGATCGCGAGGATCGACAGCGCCGCCGAGGCCGGAAAGCTGATGCGGCGGAAGCGCATGAAGTCGAATTTGGTGTCGTCCGGCACGATGCGCAGCGCCGGGATGACGCCAAACACGCTGAGCACCGTCAGGATGACGATGAACACAGCCAGCACGATAATGATCCAATGGGTCACAGCCGGAACTCTCTTCTCAAATCGGCACGGTTTGCGGCCGCTTCCACCTCACCCACCACGCCACGATCAGGCGCGTCACGGTGAATGCGGTGAAGAATGTGGTCACGATGCCGATCCCGAGCGTCACGGCGAAGCCGCGCACCGGGCCCGTTCCGATGTAGAACAGCACGGCGGCGGCGATGAAGGTGGTGATGTTGGAATCCAGGATGGTCGCGAGCGCGCGGCTGAAGCCGGCGTCGATCGCCGAGATGGCGTTGCGACCGCCGCGAATTTCCTCGCGGATGCGCTCGTAGATCAGCACGTTGGAGTCGACCGCGATGCCCACGGTCAGCACGATGCCGGCGATTCCGGGCAATGTCAGCGTCGCGTTCAACAGCGACAGCACCCCGAAAATCATCGCCACGTTGATGGCGACCGCGATGTTGGCGAACAGCCCGAACAGCCGGTAGGTCAGCAGCATGAAGACGATCACGAGCACCGACCCGACATAGGACGCGAGTTCGCCGGCGGCGATCGAATCCTGCCCCAGTCCCGGGCCGACCGTGCGTTCCTCGATGATGGTGAGCGGCGCCGGCAGCGCGCCGGCGCGCAGCAGGATCGCGAGGTCGTTGGCCTGTTGCACGGTGAAGCCGCCGGAGATCTGGCCCGATCCGCCGGTGATGGGCTCGCGGATGACCGGCGCCGAAATCACCTCGTTGTCGAGGACGATCGCAAAGGGCTGACCGACATTGTCCGTCGTCGCCCGGGCGAATTTGCGCGAGCCCGAGGTGTTGAAGCGGAACGAGACGATCGGCTCGCCCGAGCGCTGACTGTCGAAACCGGGCTGCGAATCGGTCAGGTCGCCGCCCGAAACCAGCACCTGCTTCTTCACCACATACGGCACCTTCGGCGACTGTGCGCTCATCAGCACTTCGGAATCCGGCGGCACCCTGCCCTGCAAGGCCTGGTCCGGTGGCACCGACGTATCGACCATCCGGAAGTCCATTTTCGCCGTCTTGCCGAGGATCTCCTTCAGCCGGCTCGGGTCCTGCAGGCCGGGCACCTGCACCAGGATCCGGTCGATGCCTTGACGCTGGATCAGCGGCTCGACGGTGCCGAGCTCGTTGACGCGCCGTTCGATGATCTGGATCGACTGCTCGACCGCCTGCCGCATCCGCTCAGTGATGGCGGCTTGGGGAACCGAGAGGCGGATCAGCCCGCCACCGGCGTCGGTGACCTCGACAGTGCGCTGGCCGCTGGCTCCGGCGAGACCACCCACGGGCTGCGCCAGTTCGCGCAACTTGGTCAGGGCCGCCTGGGTGTCGCTCTCGGCCACTCTTACTTCGACATTGTCGCCACGGACGGCGATGCCCCCGGTGAACCGGATTCGGGCGTCGCGCATGGTGCGCCGCGCATCGTCGGCGACCTGGTTGAGCTTGTCCTTGCGGACCGAATTGCCGTCGACTTCCAGCAGAATGTGCGAGCCGCCCTGCAGGTCGAGGCCCAGCACCAGTCGCCGCTGGGCCCATTTCGGCCATCCCTTCACCGTGCTTTCGGGGAAGAAGTTGGGGACGGCGCACAGGCACACCACCAGCGCCGTCAAGACGATCGCCAGCACCTTCCACCGGGTGAAATACAGCATCGGGATTAAACCTGTCGGAGAACTCTAGTGCGCGCTTTTCGAAGTTCGTGACACATCGCGGCAACCTCTTTCACGAACTTCGAAAAGCAAAGGGCACTATCAAATTTATGATTCCAGTACCCTGTTGTTTCCGAAGTTGGTGTCGGGAACGTGCAGCAAGCGACGCACGAACTTCGGGTACAGGATACTCGGGCCTGTTGGTTCGGGGCGCCGCTCAGCTCGCCGCAGTCTCGTCCTTGACCGGCTCGCCCTTGGTGCGGACGCCCGACACCATCGTGCGCATCTGCCGGACCCGGACGCCATCGGAGATCTCGACTTCGATCTGCTCGTCGTCGACCACCTTGGTCACCTTGCCGACCAGGCCGCCGCTGGTCACCACGGTGTCGCCGCGGCGCAAGTTCTTGACCAGTTCGGAGTGGTCCTTGAGCTTCTTTTGCTGCGGCCGCAGGATCAGGAAATACATGATCACGAAGATCAGGGCGAAGGGCAGCAACGACATCAGCATGCTGTTGGCGTCGCCACCGGAGGCAGCCTGAGCATAGGCGGGAGTGATCAACATTCGAACCGTCCTCACATCGTCGGAAATAATCAGGCGCGGGCTTCGCGGCGCGGTGTGCGCAGCCAAGCCGTCGCAGGGGCTGCGACAAACCCGTCGTCCGCGGCCATGCGTGCTCTAGGGGAAATTCTCAAGCCGCGCCACACCAGAATCACTACCTTGGCCGCACCACCCTTGCCGCTTGCCAGGCCCTTCGGACCGGCCCTCGGAAGGCAAACCCAAGGTCGGTTCGAACCGCAATCCGATCACCGCCCCCGGTCAAAGTTGCGGGACTATAGCGGCCATCGATCCAATTGCAACGCCGCATCAGGGCTGCGCGGACCCGGCTTGCCCCTGCCCGCGGCGCTCGACTAGGGTGCCCGCGGAAAGGCCGAAGAATGTCAAAAAAACCCAATAAATCAGGTGCCGGCAAGGCCGCCAAACCGGCCGCAATCCGCCGTGCGCCAGCGGCGAAAACGCCCGGTTCGGCGGCAGGGGGCTCGGCGTTCGAGCGGCGCGTCCTCGACGCGCTGGACACCATCGCGGCGGCGCTTGCGGCGTCCTCGCCCAAGCCGGCGCAGGCTCAGCCTCTCCACGACGCGGACGCCTTTGTCTGGCACCCCGGGGGGCGGCTGGTCCCGGTTCCGCGCGTCAGCCGGGTCGATCTCGGCCTGCTCAAGGGCATCGACCGCATGCGCGACATTCTGATCGAAAACACCGAGCGCTTCGCCACCGGCCTGCCGGCCAACAACGCCTTGCTCTGGGGCGCCCGCGGCATGGGAAAATCGTCGCTGGTCAAGGCCGCGCACGCCTCCGTCAACGCCTTGCCGTCGGTACGTGGCAGGCTGAAGCTGATCGAGATTCACCGCGAAGACATCGAAAGCCTGCCGACGCTGATGACTTACCTGCGGGACTCCCAGTTCCACTTCATCGTGTTCTGCGACGACCTGTCGTTCGACGGCAATGAT
>JBKQQE010000239.1:0-2536 GCA_052326245.1 Xanthobacteraceae bacterium
GGTTGGATCCCCCTGCACGCACATTCCGCGCCGAACGCCTTGCCGATGCGCGCGAGGTAATCGGCGAGCCTGGCGATCTCCTCGGGTTCGAGCACCGCTTCGATCGCCTGATTGATCTGGCGGAACGGCTTCTCGATCCTTTTCAGCGCCGCTCGCCCCTCGCCGCTCACGCACAGCCGCCAGGCCCGCGCGTCCGTGTCGTCGCGCTCGCGCTCCAGCAGCCCCAGTTTCAGCAGGCGCCCCACCATCGCCGTCACCGCGGATTCGTTGAGGCCGAGCTGGTCGGCGACGCCGCGTTGCGTTGCCGCGTCGCTGGCGGCGACCACGGCGAGCAACGCGGCCTGCGCGGTGGTGATGGCGGCCGCCTCCAGCACCGCGCGGTCGGCCGATTTGTGGATCCGGTGCGCGGCAAGCTGCAGGCGGTGATAGATCCGGGCTTTCGAAGCGGACATCGGACGATGCTAGACCGGTTGCATCGGCGCGGCCAGCCCGATATACTTCATTAGTGAAGTACCTATGATCATATAGCCATGAAAGGACCGCGGCATGGGCACGATCGACGTCTGGGCGCAGATCACCACCGAACGGATGGCGCGGCGGCCGTGGATGGAAACGCTGCTGCGATGGACCGGACGGACCGGCACGGTCATCCTTCCCAGCGTCGAAACCACGCTGCAGGCGATGGACGAAGCCGGCGTGGAAATCGCGCTGCTGTCGGCATGGTACGGGCCCGAAGGCGAGCTGATCGGCAATGACGAGGTGGACCGGCAGATCGATGCCGCGCCGACCCGCTTTCGCGGGCTCGCCAGCGTCGACCTCACCCGCCCCATGGACGCGGTCCGGGAAATCCGCCGCCGCGTCGACCGCAAGCGCTTTGTCGGCGTCCGCGCGGTGCCATGGCTGTGGGACCTGCCGCCGAACGACCGGCGCTACTATCCCATTTATGCCGCCTGCGTCGACGCGGGCGTGCCGTTCTGCACCCAGATCGGACACACCGGGCCGCTCAGGCGCTCGGAGACCGGGCGGCTGATCCCGTATCTGGAGGACGTGCTGCTCGATTTTCCGGAGCTCGTGGTGGTCGGCGGCCACGTCGGCTTTCCGTGGATCGACGAACTTGTGACGCTCTCGGTCAAGTTTCCCAATTTTCACGTCGATACCTCCGCCTACGCGCTGCATCGGCTGCCGGCCGATTTCGTGCAGTGGATGAAGGGCGTGGGCCAGCGCCGGTCAATGTTCGGCACCAACTGGCCGATGCTGTCGCCGAAACGATGCCTGGAAGGCCTCGATGGGCTCGGGCTCTCGGCGGAGCAGTGCGAGGCGTTCCTGTCCGGCAACGCGCGCCGCGTCTTCGGGCTTTGACAGCTTGAACCCTGCCTGACCCGGCGTTGCCGCCAAAAGGCCGGCCTCGCCGGCGTTCGCAACCGGCGCCGGCCCCTTGATCTCTCGCAACATCGCCGTCGGGAAAGTCTGCGATTCCTTACGGCCCGCGGAGATCGATCCGAAAAATCAGGCTGCCGGCGTCAAGGCTCGCGCGGCCAAGGCGGGAATAAGGCGGACCTGTCATGTCGTCCATTGGCTCCTGCATCGGATGTTTCGCCAGCCGGCGATTCCGGTCACCGACAGCGTGGGCGGCAGTTGTTGCGGTCGCCACCATGGTGACGGCGACGCGATCCGATGCAGTGATCGGCGGCGGACCGGTCGCCATTGCCACCTACCCATTCATGGTCGCGCTGATCGACCACCAGTCGCCAGCCGGCCGCGAGGGTGACCATCAATTCTGCGGCGGCACCCTGATCGCGCCGCAATGGGTGCTGACGGCGGCGAATTGCGTCTACCTGGACCTGCGGCAGCAGGCTGCGAATGAGATCGACGTCTACGTGGGCTCCGCCGACCTGACCAAAGGCGATCGCATCGCGGCGGCTGAACTCATCGTCCATCCGCAGTACAACCGCGGCAGCGGCGAGAATGACATTGCGCTGATACGCCTGCAGCGCCCGCCGCGCGCGGAGACCCGCGCCCTTCCCGTCAAATTCGCGACCGATCCCGCGCTCGAGAACGATCCCAAGACAAGGCCCGTCACCGCGATCGGCTGGGGGGCGACACAGGCAGGCTCGCGCAAACCTTCGCATGAATTGCGGGCGGTCGATCTTCGCCTGCAATGGTACGTGATGGCGTGCCCGCTCGACTCGATGATTGTTGGCGCCCGCTGGTCGCCCGTCACGGACACCCTGGACTCGCTGCGGATCAGCCGCGATGCCCAGGACCAGCTGTTCAAGCGCGCCTTTGCGTCACCGCCAAGCCTGATACCGCCCCACGCGCTCTGCACCGCGGGGGCGAGTTCGCTGTCGACGCTGTTGCATGGCGAGCAAAGCTTTGCCCCGGCCGATCCGGGACCGTGCGTGAGCGACGCCGGCGGCCCGCTGATCGGCACCGACCCGGACGGATCGGCCGTGCAGCTCGGGATCGTCAGTTTCCCTTACGGGTACGAACGCATGACCTGCGACCACCACACCATGCCCCCCTACTACATCAGCGT
>JBKQQE010000240.1:0-3247 GCA_052326245.1 Xanthobacteraceae bacterium
CATGTCTGCGCGCTGGCCTACGCGCTGGCGTTTGCGATGAACGTGGCGCTGTGCTGGCTGCTGGTGCCGCGCTTCGGCGGTCACGGCGCGGCGGCGGCGACGTCGGTGTCGCTGCTGTTCGAGACCGCCCTGCTGTTCTGGATCACGCGCCGGCGGCTCGGCCTGCACGTGTTCGCCTTCGGCGGCGCCGGATCGGCGCCGGCCGATCGCCCGTAGCGCACGATCCGGACCGGAACGTCCCCGTTAGCGCAAAGCGTATACCGGTTTCTCGAAAAGCATGCCCCCGGGCTCGTCCCGGGGGACCATGCTCGGTCAAAAGCCTAGAGTGCAATCGACCCTAGGCGGCGGTCCAGCCGCCGTCGATCGACAGGTTGCTGCCGGTGATCTGGCTGGCGTCGTCGCCGCAGAGATAGAGCGCCAGCGAAGCGACCTGCTCCACGGTGACGAACTCCTTGGTCGGCTGGGCGGCGAGCAGCACCTCGCTGATGACCTGCTCCTTGGTCATGTTGCGCGCCTTCATGGTGTCGGGAATCTGTTTCTCCACCAGCGGCGTCCAGACATAGCCGGGGCTGATGCAGTTGCAGGTGATCTTGAAGGTCGCGAGCTCCAGCGCCACGGTCTTGGTGAGCCCGGCGATGCCGTGCTTGGCCGACACGTAGGCGGACTTGAACGGCGAGGCCACCAGCGAATGCGCCGACGCGGTGTTGATGATGCGGCCCCATTGCCGCTTCTTCATGCCCGGCACCGCCGCGCGGATGGCGTGAAACGCCGCCGAGAGATTGATCGCGATGATGGCGTCCCATTTCTCGATCGGAAACTCCTCGATCGGCGACACGAACTGGATGCCGGCATTGTTGACCAGGATGTCGACCGAGCCGAACGTGGTCTCGCCCAGCGCCACGAAGCCGGCGATCTCGGCGGGTTTGGTCATGTCGGCCGGGGAATGCACGCACTTGACCCCGAAGTCGCTTTCGATGGCCGCGCGCTCCTTCTCGATGTCCGCCGGAGCGCCCATGCCATTGATGACGATATTGGCGCCGGCCTTGGCCATCGCCCGCGCGATGCCGAGCCCGATGCCGCTGGTCGATCCCGTGACCGCCGCCGTCTTGCCTTTCAAGTCCGCCATTGCCTGCTCCTTATGGTTTGGCCGGCGCCGAGGGATAGTCGCCGGTGAGATCGTAGGTCACCATGGTTTCGCCGTTCTGGGGTCGCTGCAGCCATTCCGGATGCTGCATCGACCGGTCGACGTCACGTTCGCCGGCCGCCCAGTGCTCTCCCATGGCAAGATGGGAAAAGTCGTAGTCCTTCGACGACGTCTCGAAGTTCTTGCTCTTGTAGATCAGATGCACCACCGTGACGGTGTTGTCCGTCACCGCCGCGCAGAGCAACTCGACATTGGGATCATTCTTCAGCTCGTCAGGCAATTTGGCGAGCAGGTTGCGGATCGCCTTGCGCCGGTTGTGAATCTTCTTATTCACATCGGTGTTGAAGCGGGTCCGGCTGGAATAGCGGATGTCCTTCTCGCGCTCCGCGGCCTCGAGCAGCGTGGTGGGCAGTGCGCCGCGGGCGCTGAACAGGTCGATCTGGAAGATCAGCAGATCCTCGCTGGTATCCTCCTCCAGCACATAGTCGAGCGGGGTGTTGGAGGCGACGCCGCCATCCCAGTAGAACTCGCCGTCGATCTCGATCGCCGGGAAGCCCGGCGGCAGCGCCCCCGATGCCATGATGTGCTCCGGGCGGATCTCGTGCTTCATGTTGTCGAAATAGACGAAATTGCCGGTCTTGACGTTGACGGCGCCGACGCTCAGTCGGGTCTGCCGCGCGTTGATCAGATCGAAATCCACCAGCTGCTCGAGGGTGGAGCGCAGCGGCGTGGTGTCGTAGTAGCTGAGCGACTGCGGGCTGCCCTGCGGCCACAACGGCGCCGGCGGAAACCGCGGCGTGAAAAAGCCGGGAACGCCGAAGGTCGCGATCAGCGCCGCGCTGGTTTCGTTGAAAGCCAGTCGCAGGTTGTCGCCGCCCAGCGGCGGCTGCCACGGCACCGGCGCCGAGACCAGATCCCAGAACTTGCGCAGCCGCGCAATCCGCCGTTCCGGCGGGTTGCCGGCAATGATCGCCGCGTTGATGGCGCCAATCGAAATGCCCGCCACCCACGCCGGTTCGAAGCCGTGGCGGCCAAGCGCCTGGAACGCGCCCGCCTGGTAGGAGCCCAGCGCGCCACCACCCTGCAGCACCAGCACGCGCTGGGCTTCGGATGGCTTGGACGATGCGTAAGGCGTGGGGTCGGACGAGAACGGTTGGGATGGCGTCATGGATTGGATCGGGGACACTTGAACCGCTAGCGGGAAGAAAGGTCAGGGTGGCGTCTGTTCGCAGACGCGTCAATTGCGTCGCTGGTCAAAACGAGGTCAGATTTCAAACCGGCAGGTCTCGCGAATGTTCCGCGATCGTGCCCAATACCCGGGCAGGTTTACTGAATCCGCGGTTCGGCCGCGACCTTGGCGCCGCCCGTGTCCGGCGCCGCGAGGATCAGGGCCCAGAACACCTTGTATTTCGTGTTCGGAGCATAGCTCGCCGCGATGCCCATTTTTGTGACATTGGCATTGAGCATATTGGCACGGTGCGGCGGCGAGTCGCGCCAGCCGGAAAACGCTTCCGCCAGCGTATGATAGCCTGCCGAAATGTTCTCGACGGCGGCGCGCGCATCGTAGCCCGCGATCTTCAGCCGCTTCGGCAGGGCGCCGGCGACCTCGTGATCCATCTTGTTGTGGGCCGCCATGGCCTGGGCCTGGGCTTCCGCGGCACGCATCAGCACCGGATCGATCTCGACCGCGCCAAGACCGTTGTTCTGCCGGTATCCGGAGATCATCGAAGCGGCGACCGCGGCGTCCAGCTTGGCCCCGCCATGAGCCATGCTCAGATAAAAGGCAGGCTCTTCCTGAGACACATTCTGGTCGCCGGCGCAGCCGCCCAAACCAATAACCGCCGCCACCATGACGGCTGCAATCCCCGCCCGCACCATTCTGTCTCCCCCGCGGTCCCCCGACCGCCAACTTAATCAGCACCTGATTCGGAACACTGGTTAGCAGCTTTCCGAAAAGATCTCGCTCTAGTGTCCCGAATCCGAAGTTCGCAAGATTTCGCGGCGACCTCTTGGGCGAACTTCGGATTCGAAAGGACACTAGAAATCTTAGATTCCAGTGTGGTTTGGTTCAGAAATTCGCTTTGAGAGGTCGCTGCGGGAATG
>JBKQQE010000241.1:0-2879 GCA_052326245.1 Xanthobacteraceae bacterium
CCATCGCGGCGAAGCGCAGCGGGCAGGCGAGCTCGCGCAGCAGATCGGCGCAGCGATAGATGGCGCCGTAGGCAAAGTCGTGTCCCCGCGGGGTATTGCTGATGTAGTCGCCGGTCATCAGCACCAGGTCGGGCGCAAGCTGGTTCACCTGCCCGACCACGCGGCGCACGAACGCGGGCTCGCTGTACTCGTCGAAGTGGATGTCGCTGATCTGCGCGATGCGATAGCCCTCAAATGCGCCGGGCAGCCGCGTCAGCGCCAGGTCGCGCGCGACGATGCTGATCTCGTGGCGCGCAATCTCGCCGGAGTAGAGTGCCAGGCCGCCGGCAGCGGCAGCGGAGCCGAGCAGAAAGTTGCGCCGGCTAAGCAGCGTCTTCTGCTCTGCGTGCGGAGGATCGGCAACGAATCCGGTCATACTGCATGATAGCCGGTTTCGCTTAATTTTTCCTGGCGTTGGACACTCGGGAATTGCTCTCCGCGCCGGGTTGGGTAGAATTGATCGGATGAGCTTGAATGCGAGGAAGAGGAGAGCGGCGGATGCGGCGCGGGCGGCGGGGGTAGACGCGCTGCTGGTGACGCATCTCCCGGATGTGCGCTGGCTGTGCGGCTTTACCGGGTCGAGTGCTGCGCTTGTGCTGCTCTGCGCAGCGGGTCATCGGGAGCGGCCGTCGCGTTCGCCAATTCGCGCGGTTCTCTTTACCGATGGCCGCTACATAGCCCAGGCCAATGCCGAGGCGGTGGGCACCGAGGTGGTGATCGCCACCCGGCCGCCGCTCACCGAGGCATGCGAGTGGGTCGCCGCCGCCCGCGTCAGGCGCTGCGGCTTCGACCAGACGCAGACCACCGTCGCCGCCCTGGACACCATGCGCAAGTCGGTCCCCGCCAAACTGCGCCGCTCCCTCTTCGTCGCTGTAGACCCGCTGGTCGCCAA
Source organism: Xanthobacteraceae bacterium (assembly GCA_052326245.1). GTDB lineage: Bacteria > Pseudomonadota > Alphaproteobacteria > Rhizobiales > Xanthobacteraceae > Bradyrhizobium_A. The sequence continues at coordinate 932 of JBKQQE010000241.1, forward strand.
ACTGCGCCAGGTCAAGGACGCCGAAGAGATCGCCAGCCTGCGCGCCGCCGCCGCCCTCGGCTGCCGTCTCTTCGACCGCATCCTCACCTTCATCCAGCCGGGCATGACGGAGATGGCAGTCGCCGCCGAACTGGAGCACGCGGCGCGCCTCGCCGGCGCCGAGGGAATGTCCTTCGAGACCATCATTGCCAGCGGCCAGCGCTCTGCCCTGCCCCATGGCCACGCAACCCTTGCGAAACTTCCCCGCCGCGGATTCGTCACCCTCGACTTCGGCGTCCTGCTCAATGGCTACTGCTCCGACATGACCCGCACCATCCACATCGGCCACGCCACCACGCACGAGCGCAACGCATACGACGCCGTGCTCGAGGCGCAGGAGGCGGGAGTCGCCGCTGTCCGCGCGGGCGTCGTCACTGGCGATGTCGATGAGGCAACCCGCTCCGTCCTGCGCCGCGCCAAGCTCGCCGACTGGTTCACCCACTCCACCGGCCACAGCCTCGGCCTGGAGATCCACGAGGAGCCGCGCCTCGCCGCAAAGAGAACGGAGAAGCTCAAAGCCGGAATGATCGTTACAATTGAACCTGGCATTTACATGCCGGGCAGGTTCGGCCTGCGCATCGAGGACACGGTGCTGGTCACACGCTCCGGCTGCGAGGTCCTCACGCCCAGCCCCAAGGCGTGGATCGAGTTGTAAAGACAGGGAACGGCAAACAGTGAACAGGAATGCAAAGGCGCATGATGCGCGAGGAAGAGGAACGATGGACAGCAATAAGCTGAAAGAGTTGCGCGAACTGGTCGATTTCCTGAAGGAAAACGGCATCGCCGAGTTCGACATGGAACGCACGGACCTGAAGGTGCGCATCAAGTTTGCCGGCGCCGCCGGAGCAAGCGCGGCCGATCTGGCGCTGGCGCATCAACTGGCCGCAAACGCAACCGGCAGCGTCCCCAGCCCAGGCGCGGCTACTGCAGAGCAGCCCGCTGCCGCGGACTCCGAGAAGCTGCACCAGGTCACGTCGCCCATCGTGGGCACCTTCTACGAGTCGCCCTCGCCCGGCGCGCCCGCCTTCGTCAAGGTCGGCGACCGGGTCGAGGTCGGCCAGGTGCTCTGCATCGTCGAAGCCATGAAGCTGATGAACGAGATCGAGTGCGACCTTGCCGGCGAGATCGTCCGGCGCATCGCCGTCAGCGGCCAGCCGGTCGAGTTCGGCCAGCCCCTCTTCGCCATCCGCCCACGCTGAGGGACTTACAATCTCGTTTTTGCATTTCGGAGGGAGCAGGGGGCTTTAGCCCCCTGAATAATGCCAACGAATTCAAAGGGCTTTAGCCCCGGGCCTTCAGTTAGATATGGCAATCGAATCTTTTTCAACACACTTTTTGGCCCCAGACTGGATCTCGTACATAGATAAGTTGCGCTGGACAAGCATGAAAGCAGGCTGAGTTTACATGTTTCGTAAGATTCTGATCGCAAATCGTGGTGAGATCGCGCTGCGGGTGGTCTCCGCCTGCCGCGAGATGGGCATCCGCACCGTCGCCGTATACAGCGAGGCCGACCGGCACAGCCTGCATGTCAAGTTCGCCGACGAGGCCATCTGCATCGGCCCGCCCCGCGCCGCCGAGAGCTACCTCAACGTCCCCGCCGTCATCTCCGCTGCCGAGATCGCCGACGTCGACGCCATCCATCCCGGCTATGGCCTGCTCAGCGAGAACGCCAACTTCGCCGAGGTCTGCCGCGCCTCCAACATCAAGTTCATCGGCCCGCCGCCCGAGGTCACGCGCCTCATGGGCGAAAAATGCACCGCACGCCAGACCATGAAGAAGGCGAAGGTCCCCATCCTTCCCGGCTCCGACGGCGTGCTCGCCGGCGAGTCCGAGGCCCTGGAGTGCGCCCGCTCCATCGGCTACCCCGTCATGCTCAAGGCAGCGGCCGGCGGAGGAGGCCGCGGAATGC
>JBKQQE010000242.1:0-5476 GCA_052326245.1 Xanthobacteraceae bacterium
TTGACGATCAAAGGGTTCTTGCAACCGTCCACGCTTTCCTGAAAGAGTAAAACGACATTGGCAGGTCAGCCTATGTGGCTGCTGCTTGCGCTGCCCTGGCTTCCTTCTCGGCCTCAAGAGGAATGCCGGATTTCGAGATCCGGCAGGCCCCAGCATTCGATGCCCATGTCCTTGGCCATGATGGCAAGCCCCTCGGTCTCGATCTCGCCGGCTTGATCTCCCCGCAGCGGATGGGGAGACCGTACCCAGCGGCTGCGTCCGCCGTAGAAGAACGGCGGAAACACCAGCCCGTCGCGATGGCGGTCGGCGCGCACCAGCAGCATCGTGCCGCCGACCGAATCCAGGCGCACGCGACCGCGCCCGCGCAGGTCTTCCATGTGCAGGCGGCCGTTGTCGCGCCAGGCGTTGCGGTCGAACGTCTTGCCGCCATACTCCACCACGCAATGGGGATGAACGATATCGAGGTCGAGCGCGATCAGTCGCTGCAGGATGTCGGCGGGAAATTCCACCACGTCGGCATCGAGCCACAGCACCCAGTCGTGATCGCGCAGCGCGCCGAACAACAAATGGTTGCGGGCGCGCGCCAGTACCGCGCGGCGAGCCGGCTGGTACACCGCTTCGTAGCGCGGCACGCCCGGCGGGATCACTGCGCCAAAATCCTTCTTCAACAACTGTTTGGCGCCGAAATCGGCACAGCGCAACGGCAGCAGGCCTTGTAGCCGGGCGAAGGTGTCGTCGTCGCTGTCGCCCTCGAGAATGCCGAGCGAGAGCAGATGATGCGGATAGCTCAGCGCTTCGAGACCCGCGAAATAGCCTTCGAGATATCGGTCCGCCGTCTTCATGGGCGTCAGGATCAGAACGGTCGCACTCGGAATGTCCATCGCGGTATCCTTGACCTCGGAAAAGAAGCCGTGTCTGCTGGCGGCAATAGATTACGGTTATCTGTTCGATGCAATCCTCACTGAACCAGGCCATCGAGCGACGGCGATCCTCCCCGGCCGCGTATCCGAGCGAGCGCTTCGCGGGACGCGGTATAGTGATCTGCGCGGGCGGCGAGCGCTATTTCACCTGCGCGTGGGTGTTGATCAGCGTCCTGCGGCGCGTGCATCGGACCACGCTGCCGATCCAGGTCTGGCACCTCGGCCATCGCGAGATGAGCGAGGAGATGCGCCTGTTGTTGACGGCGGAAGGGGTCGAGGTCGTCGATGCCGAAACCGTGGTGGCCCGCCACCCGGCGCGGCTGGCAGGCGGCTGGCCGCTCAAGCCCTACGCCATCGCCCACAGCCGGTTTCGCGAAGTGCTCTACCTCGACGCCGACACCGTGCCGCTGGTCGATCCGCAGGCGGCGTTCCAATGGAACGAATACCGGGACCACGGTCTCCTGCTCTGGCCCGACCTCGTGAACATCAGGGCGACCAGCCCGGTCTGGGCCCACCTGGGCCTCGCCCCGACCGAGCAGGCCAGCATCGATTCCGGCGTGCTGCTGGCCGACAAGGCGCGCGCCTGGGCCATCCTCGATCTCGCGGTGCTCATGAACGAGCACTGCGACGAGATCTACGATCTGATCTATGGCGACAAGGATACGTTCCTGCTGTCGGCGCAGCTGCTGAACCGGACGTTCGGCTTCGTCCCGCATCGTCCATTCCAGTTCGAGTGGGACATGGTGCAGCGGGATCCTTCGGGCGAGCCGTTCCTGCATCACCGGACGGGGGCGAAATGGCTGCTCCACCACCCCAACCGGCCGCTGGCGATGCCGGCGCTGATGCCGGACTGCGAGGCCGCGCTGGCCGAATTGCGAAGCCGGTGGAGCGGGGTGGTGTTTCACGCCCCCCAGCGCTCGCCGCAGGCGCGGGCCGAGGAGGCACGCCTGCTCGCGCTGCGGAATTTTCGCTTCGTGTATCCTTCGGGAGCCGCGCATGACATCGAGCTGTTGCCGGGCGGCCGGGTTCGCGCGAGCAAGGGATACGAGCGGCACTGGGCCGTCATTGACCGCACCGGCTCCTTGCTGTTTCAGTTCTATGGCGACGCCGGGCCAACCGAGGCGCTCGAGCGGCGCGACGACGGCGCCTGGCTCGGACTGAGCTGCGAACCCGGCGGTGAGATCCGGCTGGAACAGCATTCCGGCGACGCCGCTTCGCGCGGCGAAGACGCCGAGCGCCTGCCGCGCTCCGCCGGGGATCTCGTCGGCGCGCTGGCGCAACCCGCCTGGTTCGCGATCGGCTACGACGCCGAGCGCGCTGTCGCGCTCGAGGCCGCGCTTTCGCTCCTCAACGACGTGTTCGACGACGTTCCCGAGCAGATCACGCGGCAGGCGGCGGGACATGCGATGCCATCGCGGTGGCGTGGCTTTCTCGATCGGCTCGCCGTGGAGCTGGCGGCGGCGCGCGACCGGCGCCTGGCGTTGGTGCGTCGTGACGAGACGATCAAGCCGCACGTGCCCGATCCGGCACAATACGGACGCCCGGCTTGACCCTGGACCGCCAGACCATATCCGATCGACCCATGCGCCGCGACCGGGCTGCTGATGATCGTCCCGGTGATGCCGTCCGATCGCGGCAACGGGCTGGCGATGCGGACGGGCTTCCCGATCGTTGCCACCAGATTCGCGACCGAGGGGACGACTTTTCAACATGGGGTGGACATGTTAATGGCGGACAACGAGGCGAATTTTCTGTGCGCGTGCCGTCCGCTCGCCCGCGACCGCTCGTTCTCGGCGCGATTGGTGGCGCGGGCCCGCACCAGGGCGATGCGAAGCTATTCGCCCGCATCCTGGCGAACGCGGGTGGCGGCTTCGGTCGCGAACAGCGGCGATCCGCGTCAGGGGCGGGCGTCAGGCGAGAAGCCAGATTGAGGAGCCAGATGTCGGCAACGGTGAGTCAGGCGGCCAATCTCGAGATCCACGAAGTGCCTGACGGCTACATTGTGTACCAGACCGAGCGGGATCGCGTGCACTATCTCAACAAGACCGCCGCGATCATTTTCGAATTCTGCGACGGCGCGCGAGAAACCGACGACGTCGTGACGCAGGTGGCGAAGGTGTTCGATCTCGACCCGTCGGCGCATGACGAGATCCGCGCCGGCCTCGACTCGCTGGTGAAAGAAGGATTGGTCCTATCGCCTTCGAAGTGATCGCCCGAACCCTCGCCCGGCGCATCGTCTTTCGCACGACCGAGCCGGAAGCCTTCGCGGCGATGCGTTATCTTGCCTGCGACCCCCACATCGCCGCGGCGGCGACCAACGACCTTGTGATATCGGTCGAACCGTTTCGGGGCCGCTATCGCATCCTCGAACCGGATCGGGATGTGGTGGAAGTGCTCGATACCAGGACGCTGATCGAGGATCTCCACGCCCGGCTGTTCGCCTTCTCGCTGGCGGATCGACCTGGGACGGGGATCATCCATGCCGCGTTGCTGCGGCGGGGGAGCCGACGGGTTCTGATCGCGGGGCGCAGGGGGGCGGGAAAGACCACGCTAGCGCTTCGGCTGGTTCGCGCGGGCTACGAGCTGGAGGGCGACGAGCACGTCTTTCTCGAGGACGACGGCGCCATCGCCCGGCCGCGCGCCTTTCGCGTCAAGGAGCCCTCCGTGGCGCTGCTGCCCGAGATCGCCCGGATCATCCTGTCATCACCCGCCTATCAGGACGTCCGCGGCGCCAGGATCTTCAATGTCGACCCGACGCTGGTCGGCGGCCCGTGGCGCATCGACAAGGGCCACGTCGACCGCGTCATCGTGCTGCAGCCCAACCACGGCGGCTATTCGTCGCTGCGGCCCATGCCGCCGATGGCGGTGGCCCAGGCCCTGATTTCCGAACTGGGGATGCGCGAGGTCGATCGCGGCGCCTCGATCGGCGCCGTCGCCGCGCTGGTGAGCCGCGCGAAAGGCTTCGATCTTTCACTCGGCGATCATGACACTGCCGTGAAATGCATCGACCGGGCCCTGGACGACGCGTAGCCATTGATCGCCGGCACGCGGATTCGTCCGGCCGGCTGTCACGTCGGGGCGGCCGGGCGCCCTTGCCCCAACCGGGCAATTGGGCCAATATGCGGCTGTAAAATGGTAGAGTTCAGGGGCGTTGTGCGCGATGGACGACAGTAATCCGAACCTTGATGACGCCCTGCGCGGTGTCGATGAGGGGAAGCGTGCAACCCTGAAGCGACTGATCGGCACCGGAGCGTTCGTGGGACCGATCGTCGTATCCTTCACCATGGCGGACCTGACCATCGACGCATTCATGCACGCGGCGTCGGCCAACATCACCACGACGCACCGTGCCACGACGTCGTCACCGGCGACGACGGTGTCGCCGCCGGGCACAACCGCCGCGCCGGGCACGACCAAAGCGCCTGTCGCAACCACGACGACGGCGTCGCCGACGCGGGGGCACCCCGCGAAATCGTGACGGACGATCGCGACGGTCGGCGAAAAGCGGGCACTAGAGTGACGGCCGCTCTGATCGTCCGGGACGAAGCTGAATTCATCGAAGACTGTCTTCGATCGCTCGTCGGGAACGTCGACGAGATCGTGCTTGTCGATACCGGATCGCGCGACCAGACCCTCGACATCGCGCGGCGGTTTCCGGTCGAGCTGCACCATTTTCCATGGTGCGACGATTTTTCGGCGGCGCGCAACTTTGCGCTGGACCGGGCGAGCGGCGACTGGATCTTGTATATCGACGCCGACGAGCGGCTCGACATTCCCGATCGCGATGCCTGGTTAAAGTTGCTGGCCGACCGCGACAAGGTGGCCTTCAGGTTGCGGCTGCATCCGCGCGTCGGATGGACGCCCTATTCGGAGCTTCGCCTGTTCCGCAACGATCCGCGCATCCGGTTTCGGGGGGTGATCCACGAGAACATCTGGCCCGGCATCGAGGCGGTCGCCCGCGCCGACGGGCTTGAGGTCGGCACCAGCGGCTTGAGGCTGTATCACGTGGGCTACGAGCCGGATCAGCGGCCGAAGAACCCGCGCAACATTCCCCTGCTGCGCGACTATCTTTCCCGTGACCCCGACAACCTGTTCTGCTGGTGGCACCTCGGCGACTGCCTGCGGCTGGCCGGCGACGAGGATGGCGCGGCGGAAGCGTGGTCGAACGGGATCGCCAGACATCGCGCCCTCGACGGGGAAGCGCGCCGCGGCATGGGCAACAGCATCCTCTACCTCGCTTTGCTCAAGCTTGAGCACGGGCGCGGCGTAGCCGTCGACGATCTCCTGGCCAAGGCCACGGCGCTGTTCCCGCAAAACCTGGCGCTACAATTCATCGCCGCGCAGGTGGCCGTCGACCGCGGTGACTTCGAGGCGGCGCGTCCGGTGCTGGAGCGTCTGCAAGCGATCGACGGCGACACCTTCTACGAGTCGGAACTCGCCTACGACGCGGCGCTGTTCAGCCATCTCTCGGCGGAATTGCTGGCGCTGTGCCACTTCCGCGCCGGGCGCTTCGACGAAGCCGCACGGCTCTACCGCGTCGCGGCGCAAACGTCTCC
>JBKQQE010000243.1:0-6330 GCA_052326245.1 Xanthobacteraceae bacterium
GCCTCTTCCTGCGACAGGCCGCGCTGCACGCAGTAGAACAGCATGTCCTCGGAGATCTTCGAGGTCGTCGCCTCGTGCTCGAACACCGCCGAGGAATTCTTGGCCTCGATATACGGCACCGTGTGCGCGCCGCACTTATCGCCGATCAGGAGCGAGTCGCAGGCGGTGAAGTTGCGCGCGCCGGTGGCCTTGCGATGCGCCGTGACCAGGCCGCGATAGGTGTTCTGCGACCTGCCCGCCGCGATCCCCTTGGAAATGATCCGGCTGGTGGTGTTCTTGCCCAGATGCAGCATCTTGGTGCCGGAATCCACCTGCTGGTAGCCGTTGGAAATCGCGATCGAATAGAACTCGCCGCGCGAATTGTCGCCGCGCAGGATGCAGCTCGGATATTTCCAGGTGATCGCCGACCCGGTCTCGACCTGGGTCCACGAGATCTTGGAATTGTTGCCGCGGCAGTCGCCGCGCTTGGTGACGAAATTGTAGATGCCGCCCTTGCCCTCGGCGTTGCCCGGATACCAGTTCTGCACCGTCGAATACTTGATCTCGGCGTTGTCATGGGCGACCAGTTCGACCACGGCCGCGTGCAGCTGGTTCTCGTCGCGCTGCGGCGCGGTGCAGCCTTCGAGGTAGCTGACATAGGCGCCCTTGTCGGCGATGATCAGGGTGCGCTCGAACTGCCCGGTGTTGCGCTCGTTGATCCGGAAATAGGTCGACAGCTCCATCGGGCAGCGCACGCCCTCGGGCACGTAGACGAACGAGCCGTCGGAGAACACCGCCGAGTTCAGCGTCGCGAAGTAGTTGTCCGAGGTCGGCACCACCGAGCCGAGATACTTGCGCACCAGTTCCGGATGCTCGCGAATGGCCTCCGAGATCGGCATGAAGATCACGCCAGCCTTCATCAGCTCTTCCTTGAAGGTGGTCGCCACCGACACCGAATCGAACACCGCGTCGACCGCGATCCGCCGCTCGCCCTCGGGGCGGACCACGCCGGCCAGCACTTCCTGCTCGCGCAGCGGGATGCCGAGCTTCTCGTAGGTCTTCAGGATTTCCGGGTCGACCTCGTCGAGCGAGGCGAGCTCCTTCTTCTGCTTCGGAGCCGAATAGTAGTAGAGGTCCTGGTAGTCGATCTTGGGATAATCGACCCGCGCCCAGGTCGGCTCCTCCATGGTCAGCCAGCGGCGATAGGCCTCAAGCCGCCACTCCAGCATCCAGGCCGGCTCGTTCTTCTTGGCCGAAATGAATCGGACCGTGTCTTCGCAAAGACCCTTGGGAGCCTTGTCGGACTCAACCTCGGTGACGAACCCGTATTTGTACTGTTCGACGTCGATGCTGCGCACCCGCTCGACGGTTTCCTGGACGGCTGCCATTCGTCACTCCAGTTCAGGACCCAAGTTGTCCCTCACGCCGGCACACAGGTATCCGGCACCGGGCAGACCGCGGCGCATTGCGGCGCGTCGAAATGGCTCTCGCATTCGGTGCATTTCTTCGGGTCGATGATGTAGATGTCGCCCTTCAGCCGGATCGCGGCGTTGGGACATTCGAACTCGCATGCACCGCACACGGTGCATTGCGAGGCTATGATCTTGTAGGCCATCTTGTGACTCCGCGTGGTTGCGATGCCGGACACCAGCTCTATTTCAAGCCGCGTGCCAACACTCAGCAACTTGATTTGTAAGGGCTATTTTGCGTGAGCCGCGTCAGGCGCGCTGTCGCGGCCCCGACAGGGTGTCGCAAGTGCGACAGTCGCCGCTCAGATCCGCTTGACCTCGATGTCGTGCTTTTTCAGCGCGTAACCGACCTGGCGCGGCGTCAATCCCAGGATGCGGGCCGCCTTGGCCTGGACCCAGCCGGCTTTTTCCATCGCCTCGATGAAGCGGTCGCGATCGGGCATCTCTCCGTGGCCGCTGGTGCGCGCGCCGCCCGGCGACGGCAGATCCGCCTCGGGCGGACCCGACGATGCCGCCGTATTCGCGGCATTGCCATTGGCGACAGCCGGCATCACCGGGAGCGGAATCGCCGGGCGCAAACGCGCCGGTGCCAGCTCTGCATGCCCTTTCCACAACATCACCGACAGGCATTCGTTGCGGCTGCAGGCGAAATCGTCGCTGACGATCGACGGGCCGTGCGCCAGCGTCGCCGTCCGCTGGACACAGTTCTCGAGCTCGCGCACGTTGCCGGGAAAGCCGCAGGCCAGCAGCACGTCCATCGCCGCGGCGTCGAAGGTCAACGTACGGTCGTTCTCGGTGTTGAAGCGCCGGAGAAACTCCCCCGCCAGCAGCGGGATGTCGCCACGCCGGTCGCGCAGCGGCGGCATCAGGATCGGAACCACGCTGATGCGGTAGTAGAGGTCGGCGCGGAATTCGTTCCGCGCCACCGCTTCTTCAAGGTTCCTGTTGGTCGCCGTCACGACCCGAACGTCGACCTTGATGGTGTGGTTGCCGCCGACCCGTTCGAACTCCTGCTCCTGCAGCACGCGAAGCAGCTTGGCCTGGAACGCCGGGGAAATTTCCCCGATTTCGTCGAGAAACAGCGTTCCCTTGTCGGCGAGTTCGAAACGTCCCTTGCGGGCATTGATCGCGCCGGTGAACGCCCCCTTTTCGTGCCCGAACAGCTCGGACTCGAGCACCGATTCCGGCAGGGCCGCGCAATTGATCTTGATGAACGGGCCCTTGGCGCGCGGCGACAGTTCATGGATCGCCTTGGCAATCAATTCCTTGCCGGTGCCGGATTCGCCGCGCAACAGCACCGGCGAGTGCGATTTGGCGACCACCATGATCTTGTCGAGCAGCGCCCGCAGCGCCGGGCTGTCGCCGATGATGCCCTTGATGTTGACCCTCTTGCGATCCCGCGCCGGCTTGAGTTCCGACAGCTCCTTCTGCAGGCGCGAGCTTTCAGCCAGCAACCGCTCGCGGTCGCGCGACACCACGCGATGGAGCTGCACGGTCTGGCCGATCAGATTGGCAATCATCGTGAGAAAGCGCACATCATTGTCGAGCCGGAACACCGAGCGGCCATCCCAGACGCGGTCGATGGTTAGGGTTCCGACGACTTTATTTGCGATTCGAATCGGCACGCCGATGAACGAGACGTTGGCACCGTCGGCCGCACCAAGCGCCGCCGCGTCGTTCGCGAACAGCGGATGGGTTGCCACGTTCTCCGCGACCAGCGGCACGGCGGTCGCCACGATCTGTCCGATCGCCGTTTCAGGTAGCCGGGCGCGGTAGCGCGCGTCAGTGCCCTCGTTCCAGCCGACGCCGACCGTAATGTCGGGCACGCCGTCATCGGCGAGCAGCGAGATCACGCCGTGCCGCATCTGCAGAAACGACGACAGCACGTTGATCACGCTGGCCAGCGTGGCTTCGAGCCGGCTCGGCGCGCTCAAGATCTTGGAGATTTCGTAGATTCCCGTGAGCGCGATATCGCTCAACGGTATCGGCGCGGCGCTCGGCCGCGACTCCAGGTGGTCGACTTTGACAGCTTTCGAAGGGACCATGCCAATCTCTCCATCGTCCCCGAGCTTTCCCCCGTCATTTCTGTCGATTTTTGCCATCCTGTTTCATCTGCCCGCCGATGTCGTGCCCATCTTGATCGCAGCGTTGCGGAATTTAGTGGCTTTGAAATCGCCAGCTTGTTGCCCGTTTTTCCTGGATTTCTGGGCGAAAGCGGCGTGTCAGAATACCGTTTTAGCTTGTCGTTGATCTGGATCAACAAGCGTCGGCCAAATAAAGGGCGGCCGGATGCGGCACCGATTCCCGCAAGCGCCGTTCTCCCGCCGGGAATCAAACGTGCTGGCCTCCGTTGATCTGGATTTCCTCGCCGGTCACGTAGCTCGCCGCGTCCGAGCAGAGGAAGAAGATGACCTTTGCAACCTCGTCCGCCGTGCCGATCCGCCGCATCGGGATCGTCGGCGCCAGCAGCGCTTCGGTTTCCGGCGACAGGATGTCGGTCTTGATCTCGCCGGGCGCGATCGCATTGACGCGAATTCCGTGCGGGGCATAGTCGTGCGCCATCTCCCGCGTGAGGCAGGCCAGCGCGGCCTTCGACGTCGCGTAGGCGGTGCCGGCGAAGGGGTGAACGCGCGATCCGACGATCGACGTGACATTGACGATCGAGCCGCCGGCCGCCTTCAATTCCTCGAACAGGCCCCGCGCCAGCAGCATGGGCGCCAGCAGATTGACGTGGAAGACGTCCATCCAGGTCCCGGTCGGAGTCGTCAGCGAGCTCAGGCGGTCGCCGTCCGGCCCCTTGGGCGAGATCGCGGCGTTGTTGATCAGCGCATGGAGCGGCGCGCCGGCGAGCAGCGCCCTGATCCGGCCGATCGCGTCCGGCATCGCGCCATGATTTCCCAGTTCGACCTCGACATGGTTGTCGGCCCCCGCGTCCCAGGGGCAGCGCCCCCCGTCGAACGGCATCCGCGAGCAGGTGATGATCCGCCAGCCCGCGTCCGAGAACAGCTTTCCGGTGGCATGACCGATGCCGCGCGAAGCGCCGGTCAGCACCATGGTCTTCTGCTCGCCCGCGCGGTGCGCCAATCGATCGCTGTGAAATGGACATGACTCGATGCCCGGAGTCGCGGGTTGCTCTGCGGTGCGTTCATCGCTCAAGACGTCAAGGCTCACCACAGTTCCCACAATCCGCGCGCTCGACCATGAACTGGCGTCAGAGGCATCCGCGGACGATCGTGCAGGAAATGGGCCATGTGTGTCTGCGGGTATCCGCCGGACAATTCGCGATCAGCATGTCAGCTGCCAAGCAAGGTTTGGCGTGTTGCAGACAATTTCCTGGGCCGCTTTCCGACAATCTTCGGATTGCCAGCAATATGGGGCGAGTTCGGCCCGTGCTGCCTCCGCCGAACATCAGACGTTTCAGACGTTCTTGGATCGAATGTTGTGGAGCGTATACCGCGGATGGGCCCTGCCTCCTGACTCGTTCACTGATATCGTCGGTCGGCCCCGACAAAGCAGATCGAACTTTATGGGACGCCTGACGTCAAGTTCGACACCGCCTGACCGGTCTATTCTGATAATAGTGTGGACACACCATCCGTCAGGCGAGCCCGGATATGACCGAGACATTCAAGGCGCGGCTCCAAGGCAATCCGTGGGACCTCTGGGGCCTATCTAAAATCTTCAACGGTACAAATGCCGATGCTACTTTTGTCAACGCAAAGGACCCCGCAACCAATCGGCCCGACCTAAAAAACGAAGAGGAACGGCGTTATTTTGAAATATTCGGTAACGAGACCCATGCTGACCTAACCAGCAATAGTTTCCGGCTCGATTTCCCCTTCAACAGCCGTGATATGTTTGATCTCGCTGTGCCCGTACTGAATCGGATGAACGCTATAGGGCGTCCCCTGGATCCGGACTATTGGCCAGTTACATTGTTCGATTGCGTCTATATCCGGGAAGGGTCGATATCATTCAATTCAGTTGACGGAGGCAACAAGCATAAGAATACGACTGGGCTGGGAGAGCAGCACCAGAACGGGACACTAAAGGTCCGCAAAAGTGCAACTGATTGATATTACTGGCGCTCCCTAGGGGAATCGAACCCCTGTTTTCGCCGTGAGAGAGAAGAAACGTGGACATTGGCGGACGCCGGCGGATGCCTACAACACCAATACTATCAATTGCTTATGCCGCCATAGTCCGCTATGGTCCATCTCGCTTTTCCCCCGTCCGTTGGAGAAAAGTTGAAGAAATGGAGATGCGGGAATGGCGCGCAAAGCCCACAATTCTTCCCTGGAAACCCGCACTGCGCGGGCCCGCCTGCGCATCCGCCGCACCCCCTATTTTGCCAAGATCGCGAAGGGGCTCCGGCTCGGCTACTACCGCGGCTCGGTGTCCGGGTCCTGGGTCGCGCGCTGCTACGAAGGCGCTGGCGTCTACGCCACCGAGGCGCTGGGCGTCGCCGACGACACGCTCGACGCCGATGGCGTCAAGGTTCTTAATTTCTGGCAGGCGCAGGAGCATGCCGGGCGCTGGGGCGAGCGCCAACGGCTGATCGCCGAGGGCATGGTGCGCGCGGGTACTTATAGTGTCAGCGACGCGGTCAAGGACTACATCACCGAGATCACGGCCGAGAAGCGCCCGAGTGCGAAACGCAACGCCGAGTACATCTTCAACGCCTCGATCCTCCCGGAGCTGGGCTCCCTCCAGGTCGATAAGCTGACCGCGGATCGCCTGAACCGCTGGCGCAACAAGTTGGCGACTCAGCCCAAGCGGGTCCGGACCAAAGCCAAAGCCACCGAACAGGCCACCCGGGAAGTGCCGGACGACGAAGATGCCCGGCGCGCCCGCAAGGCCTCCGCCAACCGGATTCTGACCA
>JBKQQE010000244.1:0-4261 GCA_052326245.1 Xanthobacteraceae bacterium
GCCGCAGCAGAGCCTCCCAATCGGGGCGCGGCAGCCCGCCGCGTTCGAAATCAGTCCGTGCCCACTCGCGCCGATGGTCGAAGAAGCGGATGTTGTCGTTCTCGCGCTCGAGCGGGGCGATCTCGCGGGCGATGAAGGCGTCGAGCTCGGCGAGATAGGCGACGAGATCGGGCGGCAGCGCGAAGTCCATGGCAGTCTCCCTGATTTTTCTTGTTGTGGTCCTGCGGTGGTGGCCGGTCAGCCGCGCCCGACCTCGTCGAGATAGGCGGCATAGGTCGGCTGGTCGACGGCGAGCTTGTCGAGCGTGGTCGCCCACAGATGCGCCAGCAACGCCGGATCGTCGGCCGCGAGGCTGCCGTCGGCGATGCGCGCGCACAGGCGCGCGTTGAGGTCGGCGAGCGGGCCGCTCGCGCCGAGCAGCGCCTCCAGCCGGCCGCGCTCGACGGCGTCGGCGTCGGCCGCGCGCGCAAGCTGGCGGGCGACCAGGTCGAGCGCGTTGGCGCAGACCCGCGCCTCGAACGCGGCGCTGCCGGAAAGCTGCGGCATCAGCCGCTCGCGCAAGGCGGCCGCGACGGTACGCACGAGATCGGTCGGATCGGGACGGTCCTGCATGACGTCAGCCTCCGCGCGCGCGCGGCGCCAGCAGCCGCAACAGGTCGATCTCGGTCTCCGAGGCGCGGCGACCGATCATGGCGTGCTCGATCGAGGGCTTGCCGCGGGCATGGCGCGACAGCATGCTGAGGCACATGACGCCCCAGCGCAGCGAGCCGAAGATCTCCCAGAACCGGACCCGCGCGCGATCGACCGTGCCGCCGCCGGCCGCCTCGTAGCCGGCGGCGAGATCGTCCAGCGTGCCGAAGCCGCCGACCGGCTTGTCGATGCCGCCGAAGCGCCAGGAATTGATGCAGATCCAGCCGAGGTCACGCATCGGATCGCCGAGATGCGCCAGCTCCCAGTCGAGCACGGCGCGCACACCGGTCGCATCGACGATGAAATTGCCGTGCCGGAAATCGCCGTGCACCAGCGCCGGCGCGGGCTCCTGCGGCGCGTGGTCGGCGATCCAGCGGAACGCCAGCTCGAACACCGGCCGGGGCTGGCCGTCGGCACGATAGGTGGCGCGCAGTTGTGCCAGTTCGTCCGCCGCCGAGATGGTTTTCAGCGGCGGCAGCTGCGCCACGTCGATGCCGTGCAGGCGGGCCAGGATGCCGCCGACCTCGCGCGCGAGCCGCGGACGCAGGTCCGCGAAGGCGGCGTCGCGGAGGATCTTGCGCGGAATGGTCTCGCCCTCCACCCGCGCCATCACGAAGCCGCGGCCGAGCGCCTCGTCGGCGGTCAGGACATGCAGCACCTCGGGCGACGGCACGCCCGCCGCACGCGCCAGCCGCATCAGCACCGCCTCGGTTTCGATCGCCGTGCCGCGCCGCTCGGTTCCGGGAACCGACGGCGCACGGCGCAGGATCAGACGCCGCGGCGCCGAATCGGAGGACACCGCGTCGAACGCCCAGGTCTCCTGGCTGGCGCCGCCGGACAGGCGCGCGACCGCGGCCGCGGCATAGGAAGCGCCGAACAGCCGTCGCACGAGGCGCGTCAGCGCCTCGGCCATGGACGGTGTTTCGGCAGATGGAATTTCCGATTTCGTCATCACCGCCGATCGAACCACAGCGCGCGGGCCGTGTCGATGCACGCGCCTAGCGACTCAACGCAAGATCCCAATGGACTTCGCGGGCCGCTCATCGGACGGTGCCCCGCGCGGCATGTCCGCCGTCAGGTCGAGACCATAAAGCCAGCGGTTCATTTCCGGCACGAACCGCTCCTTCTCGAAGCCGGCGCGGAGCAGCACCCTGTGCGAGCCGACATTCTCCGGATGGGCGAAGCCGGCAAGCTTCGGCCATCGCGCCATGCGTCGCGCCTCGGCGACGCAGAAGCGCGTCAGCTCGGTGGCATAGCCCCTGCCCCACGCAACCGGGTTGAAGAAATAGGCAACTTCGACTCCCCAGCCGGAATCGTACGGGTCTTCGTAGAGGCCGCCAAACCCGATCAGACGGCCGCCCGCCTTCTCGGTCAACACCCAGGGCGCGCACCCTACCCGTTCGCGTTGGGCTTCGTGAACCGCGAGATAGTGCTGCAGTTCATCGAGCGCCGGCTGCACATGCGTGAACCGCATCGCCCGCGGGTCGCCCATGAAGGCGTAGAGATCCGCCGCATCGTCCGCATGGGGTGGACGGAGTGTTAGCCGCTCGGTCTGTAGCACGGACGCTCCGCCCACGCCGCTGGCCCTCCTCGCCTCACCAGCTCGCCGGCAGCTCCTGCAGGCCGCGCAGCACGAACGTCGGACGCCATTTCGGCGTCGCCACATTGTCGAGCTTGAGCGCCGGCAGGCGGCGCAGCAGGGTCGCGATGGCGATTTCGGCCTCGATGCGGGCGAGCTGGGCGCCGAGGCAATGGTGGATGCCGCCGCCGAACGACAGCGGGCGGACATTGGCGCGCGTGACGTCGAGCTGTTCGGGACGGTCCGGATAGACCGCCGGATCGCGGTTGGCCGAGCCGAGCAGGCACAACACGGTCTCGCCCGCGGCGACGCGCTTGCCGCCGACCTCGAGATCCTCGAGCGCGACCCGCCCGGTGAGCTGCACCGAGGAATCGTAGCGCAGGAACTCCTCGATCGCGTTGGGGATCAGCGCGGGGTCGTGCTTGAGCAGCCGCAGCTGCTCCGGATTGCGGTGCAGCGCCAGGAGCGCGTTGCCGATCAGGTTGACGGTGGTCTCGTGCCCGGCGCCGAACAGCAGGATGATGTTGGCGGTCAGCTCCTCGTTGGACAGCTTGCTGCCGTCCTGTTCGGCCTGCACCAGCTGCGACGTCAGGTCGTCGCCGGGATTGCGCCGGCGCAGCTCGAACAGCTGCTGGAAATACATCTCCGCCATCGCATTGCCGGCATTGGCGGCGTCGATCTCGGCGCGGCTCAGCGGCACCGGATCGAGCAGCCGGCCGCCGGCGCGCAGGCTGGTGTGGAACATCTCGCGGTGTTCGTCGGGGACGCCGAGCATGTCGCAGATCACGGTGACCGGCAGGCGGAACGCGAAATCGGTGATCAGGTCCATGTGACCGCGGTCGAACACCCGGTCGATGGTCTCGTCGACGATCTGCTGGATCCGCGGCCGCATGTCCTCGACCCGGCGCGCGGTGAAGGCCTGAACCACCAGGCCGCGCAACCGGGTGTGATCCGGCGGATCCTGCTGCAGCATCCAGTGCCGCATGCTCCTGAACACCGGTTCGTCCAGGGCGGCCGGGCCATAGCGCTTCATCGTGCGCTTGACGTAGTCCTTGCCGAACCGGCGGTCGCGCAGCACCGCGGTGACGTCGGCGTGGCGGCTCGCGGCATAGGCGCCGATCGGCGTCATATGCATCGGATCGACCTCGCGCAGCTTGGCGTAGGAGGGATACGGGTCGGCGATGAATTCAGGCGAAAGCGGATTGAACAGCGGCGCGCCGGCGACCGGCATGATCTGCTCATTCATGGCTGTTCCTCCCGTTCGCCTGATTCGATCGGCGCATCCGGATGCGCGTGACAGGCATTTGCCGCAGGTTAGCGCAACAAAACGCGTTTGGCCCGGCAAATCTGCCGGGGATTGGGGACAGTGGTCGCGGTGACGGCAGAGCTGAAACCCGGTCGACCGGGCCTCCGCCGGCCGACCGAATCATTCGGCGGCGGGCACCCCCGCCGCGGTTCCGATCGGACGGGGAAGCTCCGCCGGCGCGCCGGATTTCAGCGTGTCGAGCGCGCCGCTGGCGATGGCATCGGCGTAGCGCGCGATGCAGCGATCGAGATCCGGCCCCTGCAACGCGCAAAAGTGGCAGATGAAGTCGCCGGGCGACCAGATCTGGTGCGGCCGCGTCGAGTAAAGGCCACGGCGCTCGACCGGAAAGCTGTTGAACAACTTCGGGTCCGGCTCGATCAGGACCGTCGCGCGCACCGCGTTCGACGCGTCCATCAATCCCCGCAGCGCATGCTGCTCCCAGGTCGGGTGGTGGACATCGGCATCGTTGTGCCAGACCAGGTCGAGCAGGCGAAACGCGGCATCGCAGGAGTGTACGAACAAGATTCCGGCGTTCACGCCGCCTTCGTCTTCGGTCATCAGCACCGCGCGGTCCGCGTTCTCAAGCTGCGAAAACAGCGCGTCGACCGCGACGTCCATGTTGGTGACCATGGCGTCGGCGTCGAGGTACAGGACCCGCCGATATCCTTGCGCCAGCAGCTTGTGGA
>JBKQQE010000245.1:0-2612 GCA_052326245.1 Xanthobacteraceae bacterium
GACCTCAAATTCACCGCCCAGGTTTTCCACCAAATGGGTCGCCGAACCGTCTTGGCGCGTGAGCGGCGCATCGGGCAACGGCGCGCCGAGCTTCGCCGCGCCGGCAAACGGCGCTTCGTCGGGCGTCGAAAGCGGCGTGTCGTAAACCATCGGCACCGATAGCCGGCCCGAATTGATCATGCGGCGCGCGAACTCGGCCTTGGGCGCCAGCGCCAGCACCGCGTCGCGCAACCGCCGTTCGGCGCCGGAATGCGGCGCCAGGAAATCGGTCGAGCGGGTGGAATGCCTGATGTTCTCGTCGGCCGCCTGGATGCGCTCAAGCTCGTAGCTGGTGATCAGCGCGTCGCCAGCCTCGCCTTTGAGCCGCGCGGCGAGCTTCCAGGCGAGATTCTCCGCATCCTGAATCCCAGAATTGGCGCCGCGCGCGCCGAATGGCGAGACCTGGTGCGCGGCGTCGCCGACGAAGATCACCCGATCGTGGACGAAGCGATCAAGGCGGCGGCAGTTGAAGGTGTAGACCGAGACCCATTCCAGCTCGTAGGCGTGCGGCGCGAGGATTTTGTCGAGCCGCGCGCGGACGCGTTGCGGCTCCTGTTCGGCGATCGCATCCGCCTCGGGGCCGAGCTGCAGATCGATGCGCCAGACATTGTCGGGCTGGCGATGCATCAGCGCCGATTGGCCGGAATGGAAGGTCGGCGCGAACCAGAAGCGGCGTTCGGTCGGGAAATCCGCCGCCATGTGCACATCGGCAATGAGGAACTTGTCTTCGAAGCTGATGCCAGAGAAATCGAGACCGAGCAGGCTGCGGATCGTCGAGCGCGCGCCGTCGGCGGCGATCAGCCAATCGGCGTCGATCCGGTAGCGTCCGTCCGGCGTCTCGATGGTCAGCCGCGCGCCGTCGTTGCGACGGTCGAGGCCGACGACGCGGTTCTTCCAGCGCAGATCGAGGTTTTCCATTTCCAGCGCGCGGTCGACCAGCGCCTTCTCCAGATAGAATTGCTGCAGGTTGATGAAGGCGGGCATCTTGTGCCCCTCCTCCGGCAACAGGTCGAAGGAGAACAAAAGCTCGTCGCCGCAAAACACCTTGCCGAGCTTCCAGGTGACGCCGTGGGCGACCAGGCGCTCGCCAACGCCGAGCCGGTCCAAAATTTCCAGCGTGCGCTTCGACCAGCAGATGCCGCGCGAGCCTTCGCCGATGCGGTCGGCATCGTCAATGAGCACCACCGGCACTTGGCGCAAGGCGAGATCGATGGCGGCGGCGAGCCCGACCGGCCCGGCGCCGACCACGACGACCGGATGGCGCGCGACCGCGCCCGCATCCTGGTCGCGCGCGCGGCGATATTCGTAATGATAGACCGACTTGCGGCCGGCTGCCGGCGCCAGCGCGCTCATGCGCTCAGAATTCCCAGCCGAGCGCGCGGTCGAGCGAGAGCCGGCCGCCGCCGCGGATCAGGAAAAACAGCGCGACAAATCCGATCAGCACCGCATATTCACAACCGCGATCGCCATCAAAGAAACCGCCTCTATGCGCGGTGTACCAAACCGCATTGATCATGAAGATGACAGCCGCCAGCGCCGCGGGGCGCGTCAGCAGGCCGACGGCGAGCAGCGCGCCGCCGAGCGCTTCAGTCAAAGCGACCGCCCAAGCCCAGAACAAGGCGGGGTGGTAGCCCAGTTGCGCAAAGCCCTGCGCCACGTGGTCCACGCCGATATAAAATATCTTCTGTAGTCCGTGGACGACGAGAATCGCGCCGATCACGAAGCGCAGCAGCGGCTCCGCATAGGCGGAAAGAGTGCCGTAGGGCCCGCCTAGAGCGGGAATGATCAAACACGGCGAAGGCGTATGGGGCGCGGTCATTTCCGGCATGACGCGATCTCCTGTTGCAGCGCCTTGTTTCAGCCGCGCAGCGCTTCCCACATGGCGCGGTCGCGCTCGGCAGTCCAGATGACCGGATGTTCGATGCCGTTGGCTTCGTCATAGGCGCGCGCGACGTTGAACGGCATGCAGTGCTCGTAGATGGCGAAGCTCGCAAACTTCGCGTCCATGACGCGGCGCGTGGCGTCGTAGGTCTCCTTGAGCGAGCGCCCCTTGCCGACGCTATCGGTCACCGCGCCGTAGAGCGTGGCGAGAAAGTCTTCGGTCAAGGCGATGCCGTCGGCGACCTCGCCGGGCGTTTTCAGCGTCGCGCCTCGGCCCGGAACAAGCGCCTCCGCGGAAAGCTCGGCAAGCCGGTCGAGCGTCGCCGGCCAGTCGGTGAAATGCGCGTCGCCGCAGTAACAGGCCGAGTGGTACTCGACGAGATCGCCGGAAAACACCACGTTAGCATCGGGCACGTACGCGATCACGTCGCCCGCGGTGTGGCCGCGGCCGATATGCATGATGCGTACCTCGCGGCGGCCGAGCCACACCGACATCTGGTCGGGAAACGTGATCGAGGGCCA
This sequence comes from Xanthobacteraceae bacterium, assembly GCA_052326245.1. Taxonomy (GTDB): domain Bacteria; phylum Pseudomonadota; class Alphaproteobacteria; order Rhizobiales; family Xanthobacteraceae; genus Bradyrhizobium_A. The sequence continues at coordinate 2,443 of JBKQQE010000245.1, forward strand.
GGTCAGGCCGGGAATGCTTTCGACGGCGCGAAACAGCCGTGGGAAGCGACCGATCTCGGAATCCATATCCGCCTTGCCGCGCTCGGCGATCAGCGCGCGCGTCGCCGCGGAGGCCAGGATTTCCGCGCTGGCATAGGCGGAAGCGCCGAGCACCCGCACGGCGTGATAGT